>JAPYSD010000078.1 GCA_029936705.1 Croceicoccus sp.
GACGGCAGCTTCTTGGTAAGTCGTTTGTAGGACCGTGCTTCCGCTTCGGTTGGCGGATCCAGCATTTGCCTGAACGAAATGCCGCTCTCGAGGATCTGATTTCGCGGTGCGAATATTCCTTTGGTCGGCGCAGCTGGCCAAGAAACCCGGGTGCCCGGACGTGCGCTTTCGCAGTTTTTTAGCCAAAAAAGCGGGCGGTCCGCAAAGGGCCATTGCCGTAATCAACTCCATTGAGCTGCTTGGACCGTGCTACTCGCTTGACAGCGATCATCCACTATCCGGTGGTTTTCAGTAGCTGTAGAAAACTACCCTTTCTCGCCAGCACATCGGCAAGGGTATAGCGGTCAAGCACACCGAGAAACGCGCTCAAGGCTTCGTCCAACACGCTGGTCAGGCCGCAGGCCGGAGCGATGATGCAATCTGCACATCCGACGAGGTCGAAATCGTCCTCCGTATGGCGGATCAACTGGCCAACATTGATGCTGCTGGCTTCGCGCGCCAGCCGGATCCCTCCAGCACGTCCCCTAACGCTGACCAGATATCCTTCGTGCACCAGGTCGCTCACCACCTTCATGAGATGGTTTTGCGAGATTCCGTAGGCGCGGGCGATCTCGGCGATCGAGCAAAGGTCATCGGGGCGTGCGCCCAGATAGAGCAGCAAGCGCATGGCATAATCTGTGTAGCGCGTCAGACGCATTTCCGGGCTTCCAATTCGTTTGCCAAAAATGATGCATCTATATTGCATGTTTAATTACGTCCGTATAGATGCATTGAAAATGCATGTTTTGGAGTCGGGGCATGGGAACCGCAAAAATCGACGAGGCCAGCCTGCGGAATACCGTTGAGGCCTTCTACGCGCGGGTTAGGAAGGACGAGCAACTCGGCCCCCTGTTCAATGATGCGATCGACGACTGGCCAGAGCATCTGGACCGGCTGGCAGCCTTCTGGTCGTCGGTTATGCTGGGGACCGGTCGCTACAAGGGACAGCCCGTTCCCGCCCATCTCAGGCACCGAGACCAGATGAGCCCGGAACTGTTCGAGCGCTGGCTCGAAATCTGGGCCCGGACAACCGATGAGACGATGCCCCCTTCTACCGCCCGCGCCCTGCAGGAAAAGGCACGGCGGATTGCCCAAAGCCTGCAGCTTGCCCTCTTCTTCCGGCTCGACACGGACGCGCCGTCGCGGGCTCCTCGCGCGGCGGTCGAGGCGAACTGAGCCGCAAAAATTCCCACAACCAGAAAGACAGGAATGATGACCCGAACCCTCAGCGAAGAGACGATTGCACTCGTCAAGGCGACTGTCCCGGCACTTGAAGCCCATGGCCTCGATATCGTGCGCGAGATGTATGCCCGCATGTTCGAGAACCGGGAGATCCGCGATCTCTTCAACCAGTCCCATCACGGCGGCAGCGGTTCGCAGCCACGCGCCCTGACGGGGGCGATCCTCGCTTATGCCAGCAATATCGAGAACCTGGCCGCGCTGGCGCCCGCCGTGGAACGGATCGCGCAGAAGCATGTCGGCCTGCAGATCCTGCCTGAACATTATCCCCATGTTGCGCAAGCACTGCTGGGCGCGATCAAGACCGTACTTGGCGAAGCTGCCACGCCGGAAATCCTCAATGCCTGGGGCGAGGCATACTGGTTCCTTGCCGACATTCTCATTGCCCGCGAGACGATGGTCTACACGAAGCAGCGCGAGGCCGAAGGTGGCTGGAATGGCTGGCGCGATTTCCGGATCGACGCAGTCGTCGAGGAAAGCAGCGTGATCAAATCCTTCATCCTGCGGCCGGTGGATGGACAGCCGGTGCTACGTCACAAGCCCGGCCAGTATCTGACCTTCTCTTTCGAGATACCGGGTCATCCGCCGGTGAAGCGCAACTACTCGATCTCGTCTGCGGCCAATGGCGAGACCTATCGTATCTCGGTCAAGCGCGAAGCGCTGGGGCTTGCTTCCGGTTGGCTGCATGACCAGGCAGCAGTCGGGACGGTGTTGAAGGTCGCCCCGCCTGCCGGGGAATTCTTTCTTCCCGAACACACGGAGCGACCGGTCGTTCTGCTATCCGGTGGTGTGGGCCTGACTCCAATGGTCGCCATGCTGGAAGCACTGGCTGAACGCGGCGAAATCCAGCCTGTGCAATATATCCATGGCACGCATAACCGCGACACTCATGCCATGTCCGATCATGTTCGCCAGCTTGCCTCGGCACACCCGAATTTCACCGTCATGGATTTCCACCAAACGCCCTATGACGATGAGGTCCGGGGCGAGCATTACGATCACGCCGGGATCATCACCGATGATTGGCTGCTGGCGCACACGGCAGTTAATCAAGCGGACTATTTCATCTGCGGCCCGCGTCCGTTTCTTCGCGCAGCCGTTTCGGCCCTGTCGTTGGCTGGTGTGCCTTCTGCCCGGATCCACTACGAGTTTTTCGGACCGGCTGACGAATTGCTCGCCGCCTGATTAAACGGTTCAAAACTCATGTTCCCCGGGGAGCCTTGCCGATTTGGCAGGGCTCCCTGCATCTTCAAATGCGGTGGTAGCACACCCAGTCGAAAGCTTCACTTGTTCAAACAGCTGATTTCTCATTCTGCAAAGCTCATGCCGCAGGCTGCCATTGGCCATCTCGGCTGGCTACGCGGAGCGATCGGTGCCGGTTTCGCTATTATAGCCGCAGGTGCAATTACCATAGTTTTCCTGGGGGCGAACAGCGCGGCCTTGCCTTGGCTGGTCGCGCCGATGGGGGCATCCGCAGTGCTTGTATTTGCTGTTCCGGCCAGCCCTCTGGCTCAGCCATGGCCGGTCATTGGCGGCGACCTTCTGTCGGCCGTGATCGGAATAGGTGCAGGCGTACTGATCGGAAGCCCCTTGATCAGTGCCGGACTGGCGGTCTGTCTTGCCATCGCTGCCATGTCCGTGGCGCGATGCCTTCATCCACCGGGCGGAGCATGTGCGCTTCTATGCGCGCTTGGTGCGGCGGGACCTGATGCCTGGGGTTGGGCCTATATGCTGCCAATCGCGATCAATGTGTTTGGTCTTGCTGCCTTCGGATGGCTTTACAACAACCTGACAGGTCACCCCTGGCCCCACCGGCTCGTTGTGCCCAGCACCCAGCACGCAAGGATGGCGACCGCCTACACGCACGAAGACCTCGAAGTCGCCCTTGCTGACTGGAACGAGGTTCTGGATGTCGACATCGATGATCTCGATGCGATCTATCAGGCACTTCAGCGGCAGGTTCAAAGGCGGGAGGGACAGGGCGGGTAAGTTCTACTCAAGACCCACGATCGGCCATTCCCATCAAAGCTTTTAACAAGCCGACAATGAAGGCTGCGACCGTGACCAGAAGAAGTAGCAACGCTATGTTCGCTGCTCTCCAACTCTTTTCGCCACGCGACAGCATTTCCTCAAATTCCAGATCGATTTGGGAATCATCGGATTGCCCTTCTGTGGGTTGATCAAGGAAAGGCGAAAATAGTTCCGCAGCGCTTACAGTGGCCTTCGGTATCGGCAACAAGAACCTGCAGCCGTGACGCACACCGTCGATCCATACGATTTCGGCGGCACACTCTCCTGATATTGGCAGATCGATATGGAGGGTTTCACCAGGGCGGAGCGCAGCCCTCGTCTCCAGAAGTAGACCTGTCTCGGAAAGGTTGCGGATTATCGCCGGGGATCCGGAACTTGCGGCCTTCGCCTCAACCTCTACCCTGACTGTCCGTCGCGCCCGTGAGCGACCATCGCGCACCGCCTTTTCGGTATGAAGTCTCGCTATGAACATTTGCACCCCCAGTTTGGCAGCGATGCTCAGCGGTGAAGGTTAACAATTACCGCGGACGAACTCGTCCAGCTTTTCGATGACAATGCAGCCGACGACGTGAAGGGGATGATGGAATGGTCTGATCGGCTCGCGAGCCATCCGGGGGCAGTTGGGCTGCGTGCATCGCTCGACGAGGCGCTCGCACGCATCGCCGCAAGGTCGCCCATGCGTGCTGACCGGCTCCGCAGCTGGGGCGTCCTCTCGGCAGTACAGAAGCCAGAGGGGCCGGATGCCGATCCAGCGACTATAGACGACGCAGCTGCAGGTGCTGCGGCCGTCGCGGTGGTGGCTGACGACGTGGCGCCCGCCGTCAACGACGGTGGGGAAGAGAAGAAAAAATAGGCTGTGGGCTGCTGCTATAGGGGCCGGATGGCTCCTTTACCTCTCAGCGGAGATTACTCGCCGCTACCAGCTGCACGGATAAACGAAATGACATATTATGATTGCGGTGTGGTGAGATGACGCTGATCGGTTCCATTGATCCGTCGTGGAAGGACATGTCGAAATACGTGGTCCACTTCGCAAAGGAGACCACTGGGAAGTCTGCTTACGACAATGCGATCTCTATCTTGTATGCGCGGCGCATCATCGCGGCAAACGCGTTCGGCGCCGGTCGCAATCTGGCTCCGGCGCGGAAATCGATGTGTTTCAGCGAGGTGCCGCTTCACTACCTAAAGCGGCTGGCAGATGTTCGAGGGCGGCACGGCATCGGATTTCGAAAGGAATACATTGTCGAGCGTGGCGGCGGCCCAATCCTCTATGCGTACAAGGATACGCCGCAGGCGAAATCGATCAACGCGATGGTGCATGCTGCGGCACACGACGCAAATCCTCCGGTATGGGAAGTCGCGCCGTTCGTGGATCTGCCCGGCACCTACGGCAAGTCGAAATACCTTTATGAGTGGGAAAGGGAGTGGCGTCACGTCAGCGACTTGGACTTCTCGGAAACCGATCCGGCGTTTCTGATCATTCCCGAGGAGCTCCATGAGGCCGCGCGCGACTTTTTTCATTCTGCGAAGGTCGACCATGTGGGGCCAAGCTACGAATGCCCCTTCATTGACCCTTACTGGGGTGAGGACGAAATAGCGGATGCCCTGTACTCTTGAGATTCTTTATAAATGTGATGCGAGTTTGACCCGTCCTCTCGCCTATTTCGGGGCTGCAAGCTACGCTCTTGCTTCAACCACAGTATGAACGTCTGCTACTGCGGAAAGCCGTCTTAAGCCGCTATTGTGGGGAACGGCAGCAAAGTCCCAAACCTCGTCATTTCGTCTCGCCGTGATCGATATGAACGTAAGGCAGGAGTTAGGGAGGCGCTCCGATCGGCTGAAGGGCCGCTTTGTCGGCGTTCAAGGCCTAACGCGTAGCCAAGCTAATACTCGAACGCGGCGGAAGAATACCCTCGTTGGTCGGCGCCGGCCCTTTGCGTTGCGATCATTGTTTCACTTCAAGGGGCAAACCGGCCACCATCAGGATAACCTGCTCGACAGCGGCAGCCACAGCCTGGTTCAATCGACCAGCCTTGTCGCGAAAGCGCCGCGCTAAAGCATTATCGGGCACGATTCCAAGGCCCACCTCGTTTGCAACCAAAGCAATCGGGCGCGGACAGACGATGACCGCTTCGACAAGTTCCGATACTGGCGGATGCTTCTCCGCAAGGATCCAGTTCGACAGCCACAATGTCAGGCAATCAACGAGGATCGCATCGGAATTAGCGCCCGCGTCCGCGATAGAGCCCACCAAATCCATCGGCGCTTCCACCGTATGCCACGCGTCGCCGCGATCCGCGCGATGTTGGGCGATGCGCTGCGCCATTTCCTTGTCCAGAGCCTGCGCCGTCGCAATATAGGCAAGGCGGCCGCCATGCCCTGCGACCCAATTTTCGGCAAAGCGACTCTTGCCCGAACGCGCGCCGCCCAAGACCAACAGCGTACTCATGCCCTGCACCCTGCCAACGCAACCAGCCCGTCGATGTCGAGCGCCTTTTCCAGCACTACAGCAATATCGTCCAGTGCGGCATCAACGCGCACGCCATGCTCTGCTCCGTGCGACCACGCGCCAATCCGCCCCAGCAGGGCGCTGCGCAACGCACCGGATGATAGTAGGCCGTGGCAATAGGTGCCGATCACCAGCCCGTCGGCACTTTGCGCGCCATCGGGCCGGGCCCCGTTCAACATGGAGAAGGGCCGCGCATGATCCGCCCCGCTAGTGCGGCCCATATGGATTTCATAGCCCATAAACCCGGCGCCCCATGCCGCGCCGCTAACCTGCGCGACCTGCTTATTGCCCGCCAACACCGTTTCCACGTCCAGCATGCCCAGCCCGTCCACTTCGTCAGCCAACCCCTCGATCCCCAGCGGATCGCGGATCGCCCGGCCCAGCATCTGGTAACCGCCGCATATCCCCAGAACCGCCCCGCCGCGCCGTTGATGCGCGATGATGTCGATATCCCAGCCCTGATCGCGCAGGAACCGCAAGTCCGCGATGGTGGCCTTCGATCCCGGCAGCACGACCAGATCGCAAACGGGGATGTGGCTGCCCGGCGGCACCATAATCAGCTCAACCTCCGGTTCGGCCTTCAACGGGTCGAGATCGTCGAAATTAGCAATTCGCGGCAAGATCGGACAGGCAATACGTTTGCGCCCCGCCGCGCCCGCTCCGGCCCGTTCCAGCACGACCGCATCCTCGCTGGGCAAATAATGTGCTCTGGCCAGCCACGGCACCACGCCGAACCCGCGCCAGTCCGTCAGCCGTTCTATGGCAGCATAGCCGTCGGCGAAAAGCGCCGGATCGCCGCGGAACTTGTTAACGATGAAGCCGCGGATCATCGCCGCATCGTCGGGGTCGATCACCGCCTTTGTGCCTGCCAATGCCGCGATCACTCCGCCCCGGTCGATATCGCCCACCAGCACCACGGGAACGCCGGCTTGCCGCGCAAAGCCCATATTGGCGATGTCGCCCGCGCGAAGGTTAATTTCCGCGGGCGATCCTGCCCCTTCGACCACCACCATTTCGCAGCGGGCGCACAGGCGGGCATAGCTTTCCATCACCTCGTCCAACAAAGCACCGCGTGCTTGCCGGAAGGTGGACGAACCCAGCGTGCCGCGCAACCGCCCGTGTACCACCACTTGGGATGTGCGATCCGCTTGCGGCTTTAGCAAAACGGGGTTCATGTCGGTGTGCAGTTCCGCACGGGCGGCCAGCGCCTGTGTTGCCTGTGCGCGTCCGATCTCTCCGCCATCGGGGGTGACGGCGGCATTGTTCGACATGTTCTGCGGCTTGAACGGCAGCACGTTCATGCCGCGATTGGCCAGCGCGCGGCAAAGACCCGCCACCAGGACCGATTTCCCGACGTCCGAACCGGTTCCCTGCAACATCAGCCCAGCCAAGCCCAACCTCCTGCCAGCAGCCCAGCAAACGCAGTCAACCAAACAAGCGCGCAGGCCCTTATGAAAATGCCGATGGCCTTGCGCAGATCGGCGGGCCCCGCGTCCCGCCCCGCGCCGATGGCCGGTTTCGCATGCATCGCCCCGTCATAGGCGATCGGCCCCGCCAGCCATACGCCCAGCGCGCCCGCCATCGACGCTTCGGGCCATCCGGCATTGGGAGAGGCGTGTTTCGCGTGGTCGCGCCACATGGTCTGCCAACCGCCCGATCCGGCAAGGCAGATCAGCACGCCCGCGATCCGCGCAGGTATGAAATTGGCAATATCGTCTGCGCGCGCCGCAAAACGCCCGAAATCGCGCCACGGTTCTTCCCGGTGCCCGATCAGGCTGTCGGCCGTGCTGATCGCCTTGAACGCCCAGACGCCGGGCAGCCCCAGCAGCATCAACCAGAACAAGGGCGCGATCACCCCGTCGCAAAAGCTTTCGGCAAGGCTTTCGATGGCCGCGCGCGATACGCCGCCCTCGTCCAGATCGCCGGTGTCACGCCCCACGATCATCCCGACCGCGTGCCGCGCCTGCGGCAAATCGCCAGCGTTCAGCGCCGCCAGCACCGGTCTTGCATGATCGAACAGGCTGCGCTGCGCAATCGCCGGATAGGCAAGCAAGGCGATCGCCGGCCAGCCGTCCGGGCCCAGAACATGCCGCACCGCTGATTCCGCCGCCCAGCCCGCTGCGACGGCAAAGCCTGCCGCCAGCGCCACGGTCATCGCCCCGCCCGCTTGTCGCTGCCGAACGCCGCGATGGGGCCGGTTCCACCGTTCCGCGCCCCATTCGATGATGCGGGCAAAGGCGCCGACCGGATGGCCTACCCGGCGATAAAGCCGCTCCGACCATCCGAATGCTGCATCCAGCGCAAGGGCCACTAGGCCGATCGGCTCATCCATCGGCCAATGCCTTGTCGAAGCGTTCCAGCGCCGCATCATCGGGCGGCAGGCCGATCCGCAGCCAGCTTGCGTTATCTGCGAATGGCCGGGTCAGGATCCGGCAGCGGGCAAGACGGCCGAACAGCGCCACCGCCCGCCCGCTATCGATCAGGCGGAGCAGGGGCGATCCGCCCATCGGTGCAAACCCATTTCGTTGCAGCACGGCATCCAGCGCAGCGGCGCGCCTGGGCAGGGCGGCGCGCGTGGCGGCAATCCAGTGCCTGTCGCGATAGGCGCGCGTCCCGACCTCGATCGCGGCGGCGGATAATGGCCAGTCGCCCAGCAGGCCGCGCAAGGCCGCGATCAGTTCCGGCGGCGCGATGGCAAAGCCCAGACGCACGCCCGCAAGCCCGAAGAACTTGCCGAACGATCGCATCACGACAAGGCGGCGCCCTTCCGCCACATCGCCCGCCATGCCGGCGCGCGGCAAGGGATCGGCAAAGGCCTCGTCTACCACCAGCCACCCGCCAGCCGCTTCCTGCTGCGCCAGCCATTGGCGCAGGATCGGGACCGGCAGAATGCGCCCGTCAGGATTGTTGGGATTGGCGATCACCAATGCCGCTCTCTCTCCCGCAGGATCGGCAGCAGCCGGACGGCTATTCGCGAAAATCGCGCCATGGGTGCGGTAGCACGGCGGCATGAACCGCCCCGGCAGGTCGATCAGCCTGCCCAGCAGGCGAAGCCCGATCTCGCTTCCCGGTACGGCGCAGCATAAGGCAGGCTCAACGCCGAAATGCCCTGCTGCCGCTTCTTCAAGCGCCCGCAGGGCCGATGGTGCGGGCAAGGCCTGCCAGTCGAACCGCAACCGCGCGGCACCGGGCCATGGATAGGGATTGATGCCGGTGGACAGGTCCAGCCAATCGGACCCGCTACCAAAACGCGCCCTCGCCTCGTCCAGCCTGCCGCCGTGCCAGTGGAACGCCCCGGTCACGACAGGGTCACCCATGCCAGCAAAAGCGCCGTTTCGGTCGTCTCGATCCCCGCGCCATGGCTGTCGCCCGAGATGCCGCCCAGACGCGACCGGACCCAGGGGCCCCACAGCCAGATCACTGGCACCGCCATGGCCAATGCTGGCACGAAGCACGCCATAATCGCGCCCAAAACCGCCCAGATGGCAACATCACGCCAGCGCGTCGCTGCCGCAAAGCGCGATCCCAACCCTTCATGCAGGGGCGGCAGGATCAGCGTCCAGACCAGCGGTCCGATCCGCGCCGCGCAGGCAATCGCAGGCAAGACCCAGCCCCCGTCCCGCTGCGCCAGCAGGAAGAGCAGCACCAGCTTTGCCGCGATCTGCAGCGCAATAACGACGACTCCGAAACTGCCGATATGCGGGTCGGCCAGCACCTCGGACACGCGGCCCGGATCGCGGTGCCCCGCCCCCGCCGCATCGGCCACATCGCCCAGACCGTCCAGATGCAGCGCGCCGGTAATCGCCGCCCACGCGCCCACGCCCAGCAAAGCCCCGACCCACGGATCGGTCAGGGCGCCCAGCCACACGCCCGCCCACACCGCCGCGCCCACCACCAGCCCTGCCAGCGGAAACCAGCGCATGGCGGCGGCAAAATCCGCCGCATCTGCACGAACTTGCGGCAAGGGCAGGCGCGTCATGAATTGCAGGGCAAGGATTACCGGCTTCACGGCTTCAGCCCCGTGATCTGGCCGGTCAGCCCGCCATCGGGCCAGACACGCATGCATATCACCGCGCCATAAGGCAGGTCGAATGCCCACACCCCGCGATGGTCCAGACCCGTCAGCACCGACACCGCCGCCCGGATGGAACCTGCGTGGGCGACGACGATTGCCGGTCCGCTCAACGCGAAAAGCGCGGCGCGCACCCGTTTGCGCAGCGTGCTCCAGCTCTCGCCGCCGGGCGGTGGATGCCGGTCGGGATCGGCCCAGAAGCGCTGCAAATCCTGTTCGGGCAGCGCAGCGGGATCGCAGCCGTCCCACGCACCGAAATCAAGCTCGCGCCACCGCAGGTCCAGCCAAAGCGGCAGGTCGCGGGCCTCGCCGATGGCGCTTGCGCCATCGGCGGCGCGGCGCAGGTCTGATGCGACGATCCGGTCCGCCGCGATGGATTGCGCCTGCGCGATCAGCCGGTCATGCCCGCCGGGCACCGCGGGTT
>JAPYSD010000630.1 GCA_029936705.1 Croceicoccus sp.
GACGCATGCATGCCGCGATCCGCGTCCGGAGATTCGAATGGTTCCCGACCGACGCCTGCATCCTCCGCTGATCGGGACGTTCCAGTCGCTGCTGCTGGCGTTCCCCGTGGCGCTGTTCCCCGCCGCGCTGGTCACCGACATCGCCTATCTGAACACGGCAGAGATCCAGTGGACCAATTTCTCCGCATGGCTGCTGGCTGGCGGCGAACTGTTCGCGGGCCTGCTGCTGATCGGTGCGCTGGTGTCGCTGGTGCGGCGGCGCAGCGGGCGGGCGATCCTCTATTTCCTGCTGGTGCTGGCGCTGTTCGCGGTCGGCCTGCTCAATTCCTTCCAGCATAGCGGCGACGGCTGGGCATCGGTCGGCACGTTCGGGCTGGTGTTGTCGATCGTCGGCGCGGTCCTGGCGCTGGCGGCAGGGGCGCTCGGCTATGCATCGCGCACCGTCGTGGCGGCGGATCACGATGCGGACTGGAGGCGCCCCGCCCGGCGCGACCGGACCCGCCCGGCGGAGATTGCCCGATGACCATGCGCGCGCGCTTCGCGCTTCCCGCAGCGGCCCTGGCGCTGTGCCTTGCATCCTGCGGCGGCAGCGGGCCCGACGTCGACCAGACCGGCCCCGACCCCGTCCTTCCCGCCCAGACCGAGGCGCTGCTGCCCGCGATGAACATCGCGACGCCCGCCGGATGGGATGGCGAGCTGCCCACCGTGCCCGACGGTTTTGCCGTCACCCCGCTGGCCACCGGCCTCAAGATCCCGCGCCAGACGCTGGTGCTGCCCAATGGCGACGTGCTGGTGGCCGAGGGCGCGGGCGGCCACGCCCAGCCGCTGCGGCCCAAGGACCTGATCGCGGGCTATATCAAGGGCAAGGGCAAGTCGGACGCCAAGAGCGGCGACCGCGTCTCGCTGCTGCGCGATGCCGACGGCGACGGACGGGCCGAGCTGGTGAGCGAGTTCATCACTGGCCTCGACGCGCCCTACGGCCTCGCCTTCGTGGACGAGTCGATCTATGTCGCCAACCAGGGCAATCTGATGCGCTTTCCCTATACCCAGGGGCAGACGCGCATCGCCGCCCCCGGCACGGTCGTGACGAAGCTGCCATCGCGCATCAACCACCACTGGACCAAGGCGCTGACCGCCAGCGCCGACGGGTCGCGGCTCTATGTCGGGATCGGCTCGAACTCCAATGTCGGCGAACGCGGGCTTGAGGTCGAGGAGGACCGCGCGGTCATCTGGGAGATCGATCCGCGGACCGGCATGCACCGGCAGCTGGTATCGGGCATCCGCAACCCGACCGCGCTGGCGATCAATCCCGCCGATGGCGCGCTATGGGCCGTGGTGAACGAACGGGACGAGCTGGGCGCGCAACTGGTGCCCGATTACCTGACACGCATCCGCGACGGGGCGTTCTATGGCTGGCCCTACAGCTATTGGGGGCAGCACGTCGATCCGCGCGTCCGCCCGCAGCGGCCCGACCTGGTGCAAAGCGCGACCGTGCCCGATTACGCGCTCGGCTCGCATCACGCGCCGCTGGGCCTCGATTTCGTGACGGACGGCGCGTGGGGCCCGCAATTCGCCAGCGGCGCCTTCGTGGGTGAGCATGGCAGCTGGAACCGCCAGGACCTTGCCGGGTACAAGGTCAGCTGGATCCCGTTCGCGGGCGCATCGCCGGCGGGCGATCCGGTCGACTTGGTCACCGGCTTCATCAAGGACGGCCATGCACGCGGCAGGCCGGTCGGCGTGACCTGGGACGCGCCGCGCGGCGCCCAGCTGATCGCCGACGATGTGTCGAACACGGTGTGGCGCGTGACGCCCACCGGGGCTGTGCCGCCCCCTACCGCAATGCCCGCAGCCGGGCCAACGGGCCGCGAGCCGGTGGGCAGCCGCGAATAGCAGCCAGGCCGAACTTTATTTC
>JAPYSD010000631.1 GCA_029936705.1 Croceicoccus sp.
TCATCTTGTTGAAGCGCGGGAAGTTCATCAGCATGGCGAAGCTGGCGAACAGCTGGACGCCTTCGGTGAAGCCGCCGAACATCGCGAGCGTGCGCGCGATGTCCTCGTCGCTGTCGACACCGAACTGCTGCAGGTAGTCGTGCTTGTCCTTCAGCTCCTCATATTCAAGGAACATGCCATATTCGCTTTCGGGCATGCCGATCGTGTCGAGCAGATGCGAGTAGGCGGCGATATGGACGGTCTCCATGTTGGAGAATGCCGTCAGCATCATCTTGACCTCGGTCGGTTTGAACACGCGGCCGTATTTCTCGTGGTAGCAGTCCTGCACCTCGACGTCGGCCTGCGTGAAGAAGCGGAAGATCTGGGTCAGCAGGCTGCGCTCATTGTCGGTGAGCTTCTGCGCCCAGTCGCGGCAGTCTTCACCCAGAGGAACTTCCTCGGGGAGCCAGTGCAGCTGCTGCTGGCGTTTCCAGTATTCGTAGGCCCAGGGATATTCGAAGGGCTTGTAGGTCTTGCGACCGTCGAGAAGGGGCATGACTTGCTCCGGATTATGGTAGTTGATGTATGGCTGAGATATGATCTAAGCCATTGATTTTTAAGGATCTATTCGCACGCCAAACAGGTTTGATAGTCCGTACTCGGCATCTGCATCTCAGGCTTGTCGATGGTGTTGTCAGCCTCGACGCCGCCGGCAAAGCCGGCGCGCTGCACCGCCTTCGAACGCAGGTAGTAGAGCGACTTGATGCCCATTTCCCATGCACGGAAATGCAGCATCATCAGGTCCCACTTATCGACGTCGGCTGGGATGAACAGGTTCAGCGACTGGGCCTGGTCGATCATGGGCGCGCGGTCGGACGCGAATTCGAGCAGCCAGCGCTGGTCGATCTCGAAGCTGGTCTTGAAGGTATCGCGCTCCTGCGGCGTCAGGAAGTCGAGATGTTGGACCGAACCGCCGCGCTCGAGGATCGAGTTCCATACATTCGCGCTGTCTTTCGACTTGCTTTGCAGCAGCCGCTCCAGGTGGCGGTTCTTGACGACGAAGCTGCCCGAGAGCGTCTTGTGGGTGTAGATGTTCGCCGGGATCGGCTCGATGCAGGCGCTCGTGCCGCCGCAAATGATCGAGATCGACGCGGTAGGCGCGATCGCCATCTTGCAGCTGAAACGCTCCATGACGCCGACTTCGGCGGCATCGGGGTTTGGCCCCCGTTCCTGGGCCAGCACCATCGAAGCTTCATTGGCGCGGGCATTGATGTGCTTGAACATCTTCAGGTTGTGGGCCTTGGCCATCGCGCTTTCGAAGCTGATGTTCTTCGACTGCAGGAAGGAATGGAAGCCCATCACGCCCATGCCGACAGAACGCTCGCGCATCGCGGAGTATTTTGCCCGGGCCATCTCGTCCGGCGCGCGGTCGATATAGTCCTGCAGCACGTTGTCGAGGAAGCGCAGCACGTCTTCGATGAAGCGCTTGTCGCCGTTCCATTCGTCCCACTTTTCGAGATTGAGCGAGGAGAGGCAGCAGACGGCCGTGCGGTCATTGCCGAGATGGTCGACGCCCGTCGGCAAAGTGATCTCGGCGCACAGGTTCGAAGTCGAGACCTTCAGGCCGAGCTCGCGGTGATGCCTCGGCATCGCGCGGTTCACGGTGTCAGAGAAGACCAGGTAGGGCTCGCCGGTGCGCAGGCGCACTTCGACGAGCTTCTGGAACAGCGCCCGCGCGTTGACGGTCTTCTGGACCGAGCCGTCCTTGGGCGAGACAAGATCGAACTCCTCGTCGGCCTTTACCGCCTCCATGAAAGCGTCCGTCAGCAGGACGCCGTGATGCAGGTTCAGAGCCTTGCGGTTGAAGTCGCCGGTGGTCGTGCGGATCTCGAGGAATTCCTCGATCTCGGGATGATGGACGTCGATGTAACAG
>JAPYSD010000079.1 GCA_029936705.1 Croceicoccus sp.
TGTCGGCATCCCCGCCTATGACGACATGAACGGCGAGATCATGGAGGGCCGCGGCGGTGCGGCACTGCCCAATGTCCGGCTGAAGCCCGGCATGCGGCAGAACGTGTTCGACACCTATGTCCGCCCGATCCTCGACCGGCCCAATATCACCGTTCTCACCCATGCGATGATCCGCCGCCTGACGATGCAGGGTACCCGCGTCACCGGCGTCGAATTCAGCCACGCGGGCAAGCCTGTCAGCGTGACCGCGGCAAAGGAAGTCGTGCTGTCGACTGGCGCGATCAACACGCCCAAGATCCTGATGCAGTCGGGCATTGGCGAGGCTGCGCAGTTGCAGCAGCATGGGATCAAGGTTGTCCACGATCTGCCGGGCGTCGGCAAGAACTACCAGGATCATTTCATGATCGCGGGCTGTGTGTGGGAATACAAGGATGCGATCCCCCCGCGCAACAATGCGGCAGAGGCGACGTTTTTCTGGAAGAGCGATTCCGCAATCGACACGCCCGACATGCAACCGTTCCAGATCGAGGTGCCCTATACCAGTCCCGAGACCATGGCGCAGTTCAACCCGCCGCCGGGAAGCTGGTCATTGTCGCCCGCCATCGTTCGCCCCAAGAGCCGGGGCGAGGTGCGCATCACAGGCGCGAAGCCCGAAGACGGCGTCGCCATCCATGCCAACACGCTGCAGGACAGCTGCGACATGGCTGCCATCATGCACTGCGTCGAACTATGCCGCGAGATCGGCAACAGCAAGGAGCTGGCCGAATTCAGCAAGCGCGAAGTGATGCCCGGTCCATTGAAGGGCGAGGCGATGAAGAACTTCATCCGCGACGGGGCCGTCACCTATTGGCACGAAAGCTGCACCGCCAAGATGGGCACCGATGCCATGTCGGTCGTCGACGGCCAGCTGCGCGTGAACGGGATCGAGGGGCTGCGCATCGCCGATGCCTCGATCATGCCGCGTGTCACCACCGGCAACACCATGGCCCCCTGCGTCATCATCGGCGAACAGGCGGCCGCCGCGATCAAGGCCTGATCGCAGCCCACGAGAACATAACGTACTGAAAGGGAATACCATGTCTATCAAGCGCGCATTGCGCGGCGCGGCGATGGCCGCGACCGCGATGGCGGCGGCCGTCCTGGCCGTGCCCGCCCAGGCCACCGATGTCGATCCTGGCGATTACACCCCGCTGCCCGAAGGCACGAATCTTGCCATCGTCTATGGGCAGTTCATCAACCGCGACCAGTTCGAATTGCCTGACGGCACCAAGCTCAAGGACGATACCAATCTCGATACGTCGGTGATGCTGCTGCGTTATGTGCATTTCACCAAGCTCGGGCCGTTCACCATCGACCCGCAGATTATCCTGCCCATCGGCTCGGTCCACGATGCCGAGATCGCCGGGCAGGATCTCGGTTCCGATACGGGCATTGGCGATCCGCTGGTTTTCGCCACGATCTGGTTCGTCAACAAGCCCGGACCAAAGCCGACCTATATCGGCTTCTCGCCCATCGTCGGCATTCCGATCGGCAGCTATGACAATGAAAAGCCGGTCAATTTCGGCAATAACCGCTGGACCTTCAATCCGCAGATCGGGATCATCCAGGGGTTGAGCGACAATGTGCTGCTCGACGTGATCGGCGATGTGACCATCTATGGCGACAATGACGATTCGGGCCCGACCAGCAAGCGCCTGAAGCAGGATGAAAGCTATCAGTTGCAGAGCTGGCTGCGGTTCAACCTTCCCGACAAGAAGACGACGCTTTCGGCCGGTTATGCCGGTTACTGGGGCGGCAAGCAGTATCTCGACGGGGTGTATAACGGGCAGGCCGTCGATCATCAGCAGCTGCGCCTTGCCGCGCAGACGATGGTCGCACCGACCTTGCAGCTGGAAGCCATCGTCGGGCGCGACATCGCGGTCGAGGACGGTTTCCGCGAGGCGGGCCGTTTCCAGGTCCGCGTGCTCAAGATTTTCTGATCACGAACTCTTCCCGGCAGCCCGTTGCGGTTGCCAAGGTCCCCGGTGCGACACCACTTCCGCACCGGGGATTTTTTCAATCCGCGGGCATTTCGGTCAATGCCGGTTCGCAGTCGACCAGCGCGGCTGGAACCGGATAGCCCCAATCCGAATATTTGCGCGCGATGATGCCTTTGAATGCCATGATCTCGGGCGCGAAATCGCCGACGCGGTGGCTCATGATGATGGGCGATGCCGCCTGTTCCACCAGCTCGATGCAGCGCACGTCATGCTGGCGCGCGCGGCTGACGGATTCGGGTATGATCGCATAGCCTTCCTCTGCCGCGACAAGGCCCAGTGCGATCTGCAGTTCGCGCGCCTCGGTTATGGCTGCCGGTTCGATGCCATTGTCGCTGAAATGCGAAAGCACCTGATCGGCATAGCTTGGGCGCGGTTTCGAGGGGTAGAGGATCAGCCGTCCTTTTGCCAGTTCGGCAAGCGAGATCGGCCCGTCTTCCATGTTGTGCGGGAACGACAGCGGCACGGCGGCCACCAGCGGTTCGTTACGCAGGATCGTGCGCCGAACGGCATGGTCGTCGAAACGGATGCGACCGAACCCCATGTCGATGCGCCCGTCTTTCAGTGCCGCGATCTGTTCGAAGGTCGTGTTCTCGACCAGGTTCAGTTCGACATTCGGCAGGGCCTTGCGGAATTCGCGGATCAGCGCGGGCAGCCGCGCATACATGACCGAGGCAACAAATCCGATCGTGATGCGGCGTCGTTCGGTCGCGATGGCACTTCGCATCATCGCCTGCATGTCCTCCATGCGCTGCAGGATACGCAGGGACTGGTCGTGGAACAGTGCACCAAAGCTGGTAAGGGTGAGCGGACGTGTCGAGCGATCGATAAGGTCGGCGCCCAGCTCTTCTTCCAACTGTTTTATCGCACGGCTGAGCGGCGGCTGGGCCATGTGCAGCCGTTCTGCCGCGCGATTGAAATTGCGCTCGCTGGCAAGGGTGACGAAGTAGCGGAGTTGCCGCAGATCCATTTCATTATACCCTATCGGTATCATTATAAGACTGCATCTATCTTTGCAGCCGGTTGATGCGCCTTCTAACTTTTCTCTCGATAAGAACGCAAGAGAGGGTTTCCGAGCGCCATGTCCGGCATCGAATCAGTCGATACCTTGATCATCGATCTTCCGACTATCCGCCCGCATGTGCTGGCGATGGCGACGATGCATCACCAGTCGATCGTGCTGGTCCGCATCCGCGATACCGACGGGGTCGAGGGCGTGGGCGAGGGCACCACCATCGGTGGCTTCAGCTATTGCGAGGAAAGCCCCGAGAGCACCAAGCTTGCCATCGACGATTACATGGCGGCCACGCTGATCGGCCGCGATCCGGCGCAGGTCGGCGCGATCATGGCCGACATCGCGCGGCAGGTCGTGGGTAATCACATGGCCAAATGCGCGGTCGAGACCGCTTTGCTCGACCTGGTCGGCAAGCGTCTTGGCCTGCCCGTTTCCGAACTCATCGGCGGTGGCCGTCGCCGCGATCGCCTGCCGGTCGCATGGACGCTGGCGAGCGGCGATACGGCCAGGGATGTCGAGGAAGCCGGGCGCGTCCTTGCCGAACGCCGCCACAACATCTTCAAGCTGAAGATCGGCAAGCGCGAAGTGCGCGAGGATGTTGCCCATGTCGCCGCGATCAAGCGCGCACTGGGTGACCGCGCCAGCGTGCGCGTCGATGTCAACCAGGGCTGGAGCGAGGCGCAGGCGCATCTGGGCATGCGGCTGCTGCAGGACGCGGACATCGATCTTGTCGAGCAGCCGGTCAGGGGCAAGAACCATGCCGCCATGACGCGGCTGTCCGCCGCGCATGGCATCCCGCTCATGGCGGATGAGGCGCTGCGCGGCCCCGCCGATGCCTTTGCGGTTGCCAGCACCGCCGGCGCGCGGGTGTTTGCGCTCAAGATCGCGCAGGCAGGCGGACTTTACGCCGCCCATGCGGTTGCCACCATCGCCAGCGCGGCGGGCATTGGCCTGTATGGCGGCACCATGCTCGAAGCTGGCGTTGGCACAGTCGCCTCGGCGCAGCTTTTCTCGGTCCTGCCCAATCTCGAATGGGGCACCGAGCTGTTCGGCTCCTTGCTGGTCAGGGAAGACATTCTGGCAGAGCCGCTTCGCTATGCAGATTTCCATCTGGAGGTGCCGACCGGCCCCGGCCTCGGCATCGCGCTCGATGAGGATCGCATTGAATTCTACCGGCGCGACCGTCCGCGTTCGCCCGCCCAATCCATCCCCGAAAAGGTGTGACCATGCTTTTCCAAGTCGAAATGGACGTAAATATTCCGCTGGATTTCGATCCCGAGGAAGCCGCCGCGATCAAGGCAAGGGAAAAGGCCTATTCGCAGGGCCTGCAGGAATCGGGCAAGTGGCGCCACATCTGGCGCGTTGCCGGGCAATATTCGAACCTGTCGATCTTCGACGTGAAATCGTCGGAGGAACTGCACGGTATTTTGATGGGCCTGCCGCTCTATCCCTTCATGACCATGCGCGTGACCGCCCTGTGCCGTCACCCGTCCTCTGTCCGCGAGGATGATAGCTGATCCCCACGGCCCCGCGGCCATACCCCAACACGCCCGCCCAGAAGCCTGAACGGCGCGCCAGAATAAAAATCAGGAGAGTCCCATGGATACCAGTTTCGTCAAGACCGCACCGATCCAGCAATTGCTCGACCGCGTGGCCGGCATCGGTGCCGAAGGCGGCAATGAGCGGTTGAAGGCCATCGTGCGCGAGATCGTCCAGCAGCTGATGGAAACCATCGTGCGCCACGACATTACCGAGGACGAGCTTTGGACCGCGGTCAACTACCTCCAGAACGGGGCGCAGGAATTCGGCCTCTTGATGCCGGGCATCGGTCTTGAACATTTCGTGGATCTCTACCTTGATGCCAAGGACGAGGAAGCGGGCCGCACCGGCGGCACGCCGCGCACCATCGAAGGCCCGCTCTATGTCGAAGGCGCACCGCTGGTCGATAGCGGCGCAAACCTGACCGACGATGCCGATGACACCGATACGCTTTACATGAGCGGGCGGGTGATGGGCCCCGACGGAGAGCCGGTGAAGGGCGCGATCCTTCACGTCTGGCACGCCAATTCGAAAGGCTTCTATTCGCATTTCGACCCCACCGGCGAGCAGACCCCCTATAATAATCGCCGCAGGCTGCAGCTGCCCGACGATGGCAGCTATTCGTTCCAGTCCAAGATGCCGAGCGGGTACAGCGTGCCCCCGGGTGGCGCGTCCGACGTGCTGATGAGCGCGCTGGGCCGTCACGGCAATCGACCTGCCCATGTGCATTTCTTTGTCGAGGCGCCGGGCTATCGCCGCCTGACCACGCAGATTAATTTCGGCGACGATCCGTTTGCCGCCGACGATTTCGCCTTCGGCACGCGCGAAGGGCTGCTGCCCGTCCCCAACCGCCAGGGCGACACCGCGCAGATCGGGTTCGATTTCGTGCTGCAGCGCGCCGACGACAGCGAAGAGGAAGCGCTGTCGGCCCGCAAGCGTCTCGCCATCGCTTGATCGCGCTGGCCCAGACCTTCCCCAGTCCGGAGCGCTGCCCCCAAGGGCGCTCCGGACAAACCAGAACAATCGACCGGGAGAAACCCCATGACCACGCTTCGCGAACGCCTCGAAACCGCTATCGTCGACGATCCCGAAACCGGCGTCTTCAAATGCCGCCGCGATATCTTCACCAATCCCGAAATGTTCGAGCTGGAGATGAAGTACCTGTTCGAGAAGAACTGGGTCTATCTGGCGCATGAAAGCCAGATTCCCGAACCGAACGATTATTTCACCACCTGGATCGGGCGTCAGCCGATCATCATTACCCGCGACAAGGATGGCGAGCTGCACGCCGTCATCAACGCTTGTGCGCATCGCGGCGCGACCTTGTGCCGGAAAAAACGCGGCAACAAGGGCAGCTTCACCTGCCAATTCCATGGCTGGACGTTCAAGAACGACGGTCGCCTGCTGAAGGTCAAGGACGGCAAGACCGGCGCTTACCCCGAAGCGTTCGACACCGACGGTTCGCACAACCTCACCAAGGTCGCGAAGTTCGAGAATTATCGCGGTTTCCTGTTCGGCAGCCTGTCCGAAGACGTGCTGCCTCTGGAAGAGCATCTGGGCACCACGACCAAGATCATCGACCAGATCGTTGACCAGGCCGAGGACGGGCTGGAAGTGCTGCGCGGCAATTCCACCTATGTCTATGACGGCAACTGGAAGCTGCAGATGGAAAACGGGGCCGATGGGTATCACGTCAGCTCGGTTCACTGGAACTATTCGGCCACGATGGGCCGCCGCAATTACGAGGCCGAGGGCACGCGCACGGTCGATGCCAATGGCTGGTCGAAGAGCGTGGGCGGTGTCTATGGCTTCGAACATGGCCACATCTTGTTGTGGACCAATGTGATGAACCCCGAGGTGCGCCCCAATTACGGCCAGCGCGAAGCGATGGAAGCACGGCTCGGCAAGGAACAGGCCGGTTTCATCCTCGACCAGACGCGCAATCTGGGGGTTTATCCCAATGTCTATATCATGGACCAGTTCTCGACCCAGATCCGGGTCGTGCGGCCGATCAGCGTGAACAAGACCGAGGTCACGATCTATTGCTTCGCGCCCAAGGGCGAGGCGGCGGAGGAGCGCCGTATCCGCATCCGCCAGTATGAGGATTTCTTCAACGTATCGGGCATGGGCACGCCCGACGATCTCGAAGAGTTCCGTGCCTGCCAGACCGCTTATGAAGGTGCGGGCGAATTGTGGAATGACCTGTCGCGCGGGGCGACCCGCTGGCAGGAAGGGCCGGACGAGAATGCGAAAGCGATGGGCCTTGAACCGCTGCTCAGCGCCGACCGCGCAGCCGACGAAGGGCTGTTCGTGCGCCAGCATGAATTCTGGGCGAAGGCACTGCTCAACGCGCTCGACAAACATGGCGATCCCGATGGCCCGGGGACCGCGCATCCCGGAAAAGCCGATCAGCTGAGGGCGGTGGCATGACCTATCAGGACGTTCTCGATTTCCTCTACCGCGAGGCGCGGCTGCTGGACGACCGCCAATGGGATGAATGGCTGACGCTCTATTCCGAAAAAGTCGTCTATTGGATGCCCGCGTGGGACGATGACGACCAGATCGTCGAAGACCCGCAGAGCGAGATCTCGCTGATCTACTACCCGAACCGCGAGGGACTGGAGGATCGCATCTTCCGCATCAAGACCGAGCGTTCTGGCGCGACCATGCCCGAACCGCGCACCAACCATGCCATCACCAATGTGGAGATCGTGGCAGAGCGCGGGGGCGAGATCGAAGTGCGCTTCAACTGGCACACACTCTGCCACCGCTACAAGGAAACGCAAGGGTTCTTCGGCACCAGCTTCTACACCATCGCGACCGATGGAGAGACGCCGCTGATCACGAACAAGAAGATCGTGCTGAAGAACGATTACATTCACCAGGTGATCGACATCTACCACGTCTGATCCCGCAGCGGCTCGCAAGCGGGCCGAAAGGCCGAACATGGCATATAAGATCGCATTGAACTTCGAGGACGGGATCACCCGTTTCATCGAATGCAATCCCGGCGAAACGGTGCTCGACGCCGCCTATCGCCACAAGGTCAACCTGCCGATGGACTGCTCGGACGGCGTATGCGGCACGTGCAAGTGCCGCGTCGAGACGGGCGAGTTCGATCTGGGCGACGATTACATCGACGAGGCGCTGAGCGACGAGGAAGCCGCCGAAGGCATCGTCCTCACCTGCCAGATGGAGGTGTCGTCCGACTGCGTGCTGCAGGTCCCCGTGCCGTCATCGGCGTGCAAGCTGAAACCGGCCGAGCACACCGGCACCATATCGGCGATCGAAATGGCGTCGGGCAGCACAATCGTGCTGAAGCTGGCGCTGGACGACCCCGAGGCGTTGGCTTTCCTGCCCGGGCAATATGTGAACCTCAATGTTCCCGGAACCGGCCAGCACCGCGCCTATAGCTTCAGCTCGAAACCCGGCGCGGCAGAGGCGAGCTTCCTTATCCGCAACATCCCCGACGGGATGATGAGCACATGGCTGTCCGAACAGGCCAAGGCGGGCATTTCGATGACGATGGTCGGGCCAAGCGGCAGCTTTTTCCTGCGCGAGGTCGACCGTCCGGTGGTGATGCTGGCGGGAGGCACCGGACTGGCCCCGATCCTGTCGATGCTCGAAGTGATGGCAGATAGCGGCACCGATCAGCCGGTTCACCTGATCTATGGCGTCACCAACGATGGCGACATGGTCGAATGCGACCGGATCGAGGCGCTGGCCGGCCGCATGCCGACGCTGACATGGGCCGCTTGCGTCGCGGACACGGATACGGCGTACCCGCTAAAGGGCTATGTCACCGATCATCTCTCGGATGAGCATCTGAACGCGGGTGATTGCGATATTTATCTGTGCGGCCCGCCGCCGATGGTGGAAGCGGTGCGCCAGTTCCTGCGCGACAAGGGCGTGACCCCTGCGCATTTCCATTACGAGAAATTCGCACCCAGCGAATTGGAAAGCGAACCGGCATGATCTTCGCCGATCGCTTTGCGGACAAGCGCATGGTGGTGACCGGCGCGGCACAGGGCATCGGTCGCGGCGTGGCCCTGCGCGCTGCCGCCGAAGGGGCCGAGGCGCTGCTGGTCGACCGCGCCGATTTCGTCGCCGATGTCGCGGAAGAGGCGGGCGGGAAGGCACATCACTTCTGCTGCGACCTCGAAACCGCGCAGGGCGCTGCCGATGCCGCTGCCGAAGCGCTGCGCGTAATGGGCGGCATCGACATCTGGATCAACAATGTCGGCGGCGCGATCCGCATGCGTCCCTTTGCCGATTTCGAGGCCGGCCAGATCGACGCGGAAATCCGCCGATCCCTGATGCCCACGCTCTATTGCTGCCACGCAGTGCTGCCCGCCATGCTGGAGCAGGGCGCGGGCACCATCGTCAATGTGTCGTCGAATGCGACGCGCGGCATTCACCGCGTTCCCTATTCGGCGGCAAAGGGCGGCATCAACGCGCTGACCCAGAGCCTTGCGATGGAGGTTTCGGGCAAGGGCGTGCGCGTGGTCGCAACCGCTCCGGGCGGCACCAGCGCGCCCGAACGGCGCGTGCCGCGCAATCCCGATGGCGACGATGCGCGCGAACAGCAGTGGATGGCGCAGGCGGTGGAGCAGGTGAAAGGCTCTACCTTCATGAACCGCTATGGCACTTTGGACGAACAGATCGCGCCGATCCTGTTCCTCGCCTCGGACGAGGCATCCTATATCACCGGCAGCGTGCTTCCCGTGGCCGGCGGCGACCTTGGTTAAAGGTCGGGCACGATGAAAGACCAGCAATGAAAAGCAAGATTTACGCAAGCCCCGCAGCCGCGCTCGCTGACGTGTTGTTCGACGGGATGACCATCATGTCGGGCGGCTTTGGCCTCTCGGGCAATCCCGAAAGCCTGATCCCCGTCATCCGCGACAGCGCGGTGAAGGATCTGACCGTCATTTCGAACAATGCGGGCGCGGACGGCTTTGGCCTGTGGATGCTGCTCGAAAGCCGTCAGGTGCGGAAGATGATCTCGTCCTATGTGGGAGAGAACAAGCTGTTCGAGCAGCAATATCTATCGGGCGAGCTTGAGCTGGAACTGAACCCGCAGGGCACGCTGGCCGAACGCATCCGCGCAGGCGGCGCGGGTATCCCCGCGTTCTATACCAAGACCGGCGTCGGCACCGTTGTCGCCGAAGGCAAGCCGGTCGAGAATTTCGAGGGCGAGGATTACGTGCGCGAAACCTGGCTGCGCTCCGACCTCTCGATCGTCAAGGCATGGCGCGCCGATCCCGCCGGGAACCTGATGTTCCGCAAGACAGCGCGCAATTTCAACCCCAACATGGCAACCGCGGGGAAAATCACCGTGGCCGAGGTGGAGGAGATCGTCCCTGCCGGCAGCTTTGACCCCGATGCGATCCACACGCCCGGCATCTTCGTCGACCGCGTCGTCGCATCGACCATCAACGAAAAGCGGATAGAAAAGCGCACCGTACGCGAAAGGGAGGCGGTCTGATGGCTGATCAGGCAAAGGGCTGGACGCGCGACCAGATGGCCGCCCGCGCCGCGCGCGAATTGCAGGACGGGTTCTACGTCAATCTCGGCATCGGCATCCCGACCCTGGTCGCGAATTACGTGCCCGAGGGGATCGATGTCACGCTGCAATCCGAAAACGGCATGCTGGGAATCGGCCCGTTCCCTTATGACGAGGATGTCGACCCCGACCTCATCAA
>JAPYSD010000632.1 GCA_029936705.1 Croceicoccus sp.
CGGAACAACAGGTCGCTGATCCACGGGAACTGCGGCGGCGTATCCGGACCCGGCACCTGCGCCAGCGCGATGTCCAGTTCGTAAAGGCTGTCGTGCCGTGCCTCGTCGAAACGGGGGGCCTGGCTGGTGGGACCGATGAACAAGCCCGAGAACAAATAGCTGAGCGAGGGATGCCGCTGCCAGTAGAGCACGAAGCTCTTCAGCAGGTCGGGGCGGCGCACGAAGGGGCTGTCGGGCAGGCTCTTGCCGCCCAGCACGATATGATTGCCGCCGCCCGTGCCGATCGAACGGCCGTCCACCATGAACTTGTCGGCGGTCAGGCCGACCTCGCGCGCATCCTCATACAGCCCCTCGGTGATCGCGCGGATCTCCTCGAAGCTGGCGGCGGGATGGCTGTTGACCTCGATCACGCCGGGATCGGGGGTGACCTTCAGCACGTTGACGCGCGGATCGGGCGGCGGGGAATAACCCTCGATCCGTACCGGCTTGCCCATCCTTTCCGCGATCTCCTCGATCGCGGCGATCAGCTCGAGGAAATCCTCCATCGCCTCGACCGGCGGGATGAAGACCGACAAATAATGACCGCGCGGTTCCACCGTCATGGCGGTGCGCACGGCTTCGGCGCTGATCTCCTGCTCCACGCGTTCCTGCGCATGGCCGTCTGCGCCGGCAACGCGTTCCGAACGCTGTTCGGTGGGCGCGAAGCGTTCGGCGGGGGGCGTGGCCTCGCGCATGTCGCTGCCGGTCGGGGCGGACTGGCGGCGGTAATCGGCAAGCGGTTCTGCCGGGTCGGTCGATACGCGCGGGTGGATATAGGGATAGTCCGACTTCGGCACATGCGGCAGCGAGCCGAGCGGCAGGCGGTAACCCAGTGCGCTGTCGCCCGGCACCGCGAACAGCGCACCGCGCCGCGTGCTCCATTGCTCGGTCTTCCAGCGCGGGCCCTTGGCGGGTTCGGCCTGCGGTGACTGGGCTTTCTGCGGCTGGGATTCCTGCCGCTGAATCGGCAGCGCGAAGCCAACCGGTTTGGTCAGTCCGCGCGCGAACGTCTTGACTATCCGTTGGCGTTCCTCCGGATCGTCGATCTTGGGGTCCAGCGCAGTGACATTGACCGGCAGCTCCGCCTCGCGCTCGATCCACTTGTGCGGGTCTTCATAGACCGGCTGGATGGTGTCACCTGTCAGGCCCAGCGCCGCCGCAGCGCCGTCGATCAGCGTCTGCGCATCTTCGGCATCGACCAGCTGTTCCTGATCCGCATCGGTATCGGGATCGTCGCTGCCGCCCGCGATCAGTTCGGGATTGTTCCAGATGGGCGTGCCGTCGCTGCGCCAGTACAGCGAAAAGCCCCAGCGCGGCAGGCTTTCGCCTGGATACCACTTGCCTTGCCCGTGATGCAGCAGCGCGCCCGGCGCAAAGCGGGTGCGCAGCTTGCGGATCAGCCTGTCGGCATAATCGGCCTTGGTCGGGCCGACCGCCTCTCCGTTCCATTCGGGCGCCTCGGGATCGTCCGCCGCTACGAAGGTCGGCTCGCCGCCCATCGTCAGCCGCACGTCGCCCGCTTCCAAAGCCTCGTCTACCTGCGCGCCCAGGTCCAGCAGCGCTTGCCAGCGGTTGTCGGTGAACGGCTTGGTGATGCGCACTGCCTCGTGCACGCGGTCGACGCGCATTTCGAAGGTGAAATCGACTTCCGCCGGTTCCGCCACGCCCGTGATCGGCGCGGCCGAGCGGTAATGCGGGGTCGCGGCCAGCGGGATATGCCCTTCGCCCGCGAACAGCCCGCTGGTGGGGTCCAGCCCGATCCAGCCCGCGCCGGGCACGAAGATCTCGCACCAGGCATGCAGATCGGTAAAGTCGGCTTCTGGCCCCTTGGGACCTTCGACCGGCTCGACATCGGCCTTAATCTGGAT
>JAPYSD010000080.1 GCA_029936705.1 Croceicoccus sp.
GTTCGCGCGAGGCCAATGCCGCCAGCCGCGCGCGTTTCGTCGCCGCGGTCGAGGGCATGGGCAACCACGGCCTTTCCGCCGTGCCGAGCGAGGCGAATTTCGTGCTGGTGCTGTTCGAGGGCGCGCTGAGCGCCGAAGCCGCGCAGGACGCCATCGCGGCGGCGGGCTATGCGGTGCGGCACCTGCCGGGACAGGGCCTGCCCCATGCGCTGCGCATCACCATCGGCACCGATGCGCAGATGGATGATATCACCGCCGCGCTGCGCGACGCCGCGAAGGCCGCTTCATGAGCAGCCATGTGAGCGAGAGCGGGTTCCGGCAGGTCGCGATCATCGGGCTGGGCCTGATCGGCGGCTCGATCGGCCTCGCCGCGCAGGAAGCTTTGCCCGACCTGCGCGTCACCGCCTTCGACGCGGACGAGCAGGTGCGCATCCGCGCGCGCGAACGCGGGCTGGCGCACGAGGTGTTCGGCGACATCGCCGGTGCGGTGGCCGACGCAGACCTGGTCGTGCTGTGCGTACCGGTGCGCGCGATGGGCGAGGTCGCCGCGATGCTGCAGGGCGCGCTGAAACCGGGTGCCGTCGTCAGCGACGTCGGGTCGTGCAAGCAATCGGTGGCGGACGCCATCGCCGCCGCGCTGCCCGGCCAGCCGCTGGTGCCCGCGCATCCCGTGGCGGGAACCGAACATTCGGGGCCGGGCGCGGGCTTTGCCACGCTGTTCCGCAATCGCTGGTGCATCCTGACCCCGGCGGCCGATACGCCCCCCGAAGCGGCGCGGCACACCGCCGATTTCTGGACCGCGCTGGGCGCCAATGTCGAGATCATGGACGCGCGCCACCACGACCTGGTGCTGGCGATCACCAGCCACGTGCCGCACCTCATCGCCTATACCATCGTCGGCACCGCGTCGGACCTCGAGGACGTGACCCGCAGCGAGGTCATCAAATATTCCGCGGGCGGCTTTCGCGACTTCACCCGCATCGCCGCCAGCGATCCGACCATGTGGCGCGACGTGTTCCTGTCGAACAAGGAAGCCGTGCTGGAAGTGCTGCAGCGCTTCAGCGAGGATTTGTCCGCGCTGCAGCGCGCGATCCGGTGGGAGGACGGCGACGCGCTGTTCGACCATTTCACCCAGACCCGCGCCGTGCGCCGCTCCATCATCGAGGAAGGGCAGGACGATGCTCGGCCCGATTTCGGGCGGCGGGATCATGGCGGGGACGGGGGCATGGGCGAAGGCGGCACGGACGGGGGCGGCGATCAGCCCCGGTAATTCTCGTTCAGCGCGTTGATCGCGTCGCGCACGCGGGTTTGCACTTCGGCGCGTTCCAGGCCGGGCGGGATCGTCTCGCCAATGCGATAGGTTATGGTGCCGCGCCGCTTGGGGCGGCGATGATACAGCCTGCCGCTGTCCACCGCGACCGGCACCATCGGCAGGTTCAGCAGGCGGTAGATGCCGTAGAGACCCGACTGCATTTCGGGCGAGGTTCCGACATCCACCCGCGTTCCTTCGGGAAACAGCGCGAAATCGCGTCCAGTAGGCTTGAACGCATCGGCGGCGCGCTTCATGCCGCGCAGCGCCGATGCGCCGCGCGACCGATCGACCGGCACGACGCCGTAACGCGCGGCCAGCTTGCCCCACAGCGGGATGCGGATCAACTCGATCTTGGCGAACACCACCGGGAAGGGCGCAAGGAAGGTCGGAAGGTCGATCGCCTCGAAGAAACTCTCGTGCCGCAGCACGTAGAAGACCTGCCCGGCGGGGCGTTCACCCTCGATCCGGATGCGAATGCCCAGCAGCCTCGTCACGCACCAGCGGTGGAAGCGCGACCACCCTTCGGCCGCGCGCAGCAGGGCCGCCTGGGAAAAGACGCCCGCGGCCATCGCGCCCAGCACGAAGCCCAGCGAACCGCTGTAGAAGACGATCGCGAACAGCACCGTGCGAAGCCACGCCATCACCTGCGTCCTAGAAGTTGAACCAGGCCGCGACCCAACCGATCAGCAGCTTGTGATATTCGAGGAACAGCATCGCGAGCGAAGGTTCGGTATGTACCGCGTCGCGCAAGATCGTCACGTCGGGGCCGACCTGGCGGCGCAGGTCCGATGCCGCGCGGCGCATGTGGTAATCGGCGGTGACGAGGCGAATGCTGCGTACGTCATGCGCAGCGATCCAGGCGGCCGTTTCCTCGGCATTGGTGCGCGTGTCGACCGCGTCATAGCCCAGCGTGATGCAGCAGCGCATCAGGCGGGCGGGAATGTCGAACTGCGCGGCCAGCTCCGCGTCCTTGACCTCGCGCCCGACGCCCGACACCAGCATCGCCGGGCTCCAGCCTTCGCGCAGCGCTTCTACCCCGCGCTCGATCCGGCCTGCGCCGCCCGTCAGCACGACGACGCCGTCGGTCTTCTCGTCCCCTGCGGGACGGGGGGGAACCGCGGCGAACCAGATGAAGCCGATCGCCCATACAAGCAGCAGGAATGACAGTATGCGGCGGATCATGACAAGCGGGCTTTAGGGCGCGACAGGCGACTGGGCAATCGCCGCGCTGCAAATGTCATCAATTCCGCGCCGGGGCGCCGCGGTTCAGGCATCCGGGCGGTCAGACCATCCGGCGCAGCGTCGCCAGCACGGTCAGCCGCGCGGTGATCGCTGCCAATACCGTCGCCATCACCGGGATCAGCGCCAGCAATATCCAGTGCAGCGGATGCAGTCCGCCCGCCGTCCCGCCGCTTGCGCCCGGGCCCAGCGCGGCAAAGCGCCCGCCCAGCCCGGCGATGACCACCACCGCCACGACGAAACCCGCCGCGCCGCCGATGCCCGCCCCGACCGCCGCGGCGCGCTGGAACAGCTGCGCCACCTGCCGGTCCGCCGCGCCCAGCAAGTGCATCAGCTCGATGATCTCTCGATTGGCGGCGAGCGCGCTGCGGCTGGCCAGCAGCACCGCCGCCAGCGTCGCCAATGCCAGCAGCCCGACCAGCGCCAGCGCCAGCCATTGCATCGCTTCGATCGCTTGGCGCACGGGGGCAAGCCAGCCGGTATCGGCATTGACCAGCGCATCGGGTGCACCCTGCGCGATCCGCGCCCGCAGCGCGTCCAGCGCTGCCTGGTCCGCGGGGCCGGTCAGCTGCACCTCGATCAGTTCGGGCAGGACCAGCAGGCTGTCGTCCGCCGCGGCGCCTGCCGTGCCTTCGCTTTCGCCAAGCCCCAGGTCGCCCAGCCACGGCTCGATCAGCGCGGCGCGTTCGTCGGGCGACAGGCGGCGCAGCGATTGCACGCCGTCGCTGTCTGCCAGCGCGGTGACCGCCGCCTGCGCCTGCCGCGCGGCCTGTGCCTCGGGCGGGCCGGCGATCTGGATGGTGACGCCGCCCGCCAGTTCATCCCCAGCCGCGCCCGCGATGGAGCCGAGTGCCAACCCGCCCGCCGCCGCGATCACGGTCAGCGCGGTCATGATCGCGATCACCCACGGCACCGGGCCGGCGATGGCACGCTGCCGGATGATTGGGGCGGACCCCGCCCGCAGCGACCAGCGCGCCGGATTGACGTTCAGCGAGGACAGCCGCGTGCGCAGTCCGTGCCGCCCCGGGGACCAGACGCCGCCTACCATGGATCGCCGTTGCCATCGGGCGGGGACCAGCTGTGCGGCGGATTGCGCAGCGCGCCGGTCGGATCAGTCAGCCGCCCACGCTCCAGCCGCATGACCGACGCGTCCTTCATCCGGTTCATCAGCGTCATGTCGTGCGTGGCCAGCACGACCGTGGTGCCCAGCTTGTTCATCGCGCCGAACAGCCGCAGCAAGCGCATTGCCATGTCGGGATCGACATTGCCGGTCGGCTCGTCCGCGACCAGCAGGTCGGGGCGGGTGATGACGGCGCGCGCGATGGCGACGCGCTGCTGCTCGCCCCCGGAAAGCGTTTCGGGCAGGGCATCGCGGCTGGCGGACAGGCCGACCCAGTCGATCATGTCGTCGACGGGGCCGCCCATCTCTTCCTCGCTCACCCCGCCCAGCCGCAGCGGCAGGGCGATATTGTCATAGACGGTGAGATGCGGGACGAGGCGGAAATCCTGGAACACCACGCCGATCCGGCGGCGCAGCGCGGGCCGCGCGGCGCGTTCCAGGCCGGCCGCGTCCTCGCCGAACAAGGTCATTTCCCCGCGCGAGGGGCTTTGCGCCAGGTACAGCAGCCGCAGCAGCGAGGTCTTGCCCGCGCCCGAGGGGCCGGTGAGGAAATAGAAACGCCCGCGGTGCAGCTGGAACGAGATGTCGGACAGCACCTCGCGCTCGGTCCCGTAGCGCAGGCCGACATTCTCGAACCGCACGATCGGCTCACGCGGGGAATGCGGAGGGGCGGCGCGCGGCCCCGGCGGCTGGGCCGGGCCAAAGGCGCCGTCCGGTCGAAGCTCGGGCCGGGACGATCCGCTGCTGGTCGCCTGCATAATCCTTCCCGTCAGGGGGCTGGACGGAATGTTCCGCCCGTCTGGGCGCCTTCAATAGCATCTGCCGCGCGCAATCGAGCCCTTGGCGCGCCGTTGATGTGGATAACACACCGCTATCGTTAACGCTTCGCTGCGCAACACTTGCCCTGATTCGCTTACAGGGCTTAGATTCGCGTCATGCAGATCGCATGTCCCGCCTGTCACACGCGCTACGCGGTTCCCGAAACCGCCATCGGCGCCCATGGCCGCACCGTTCGCTGCGCCAAATGCCGGCACAGCTGGTATCAGCCCGGTACGGAGGACGAGGCCGGCATGGCGGAACCCGCCGCCGAAGCCGATGCGCCCGCCGCGGCCGAACCGGTCCGCGAAACCGTGCAGGCCGGCTCCACCGTAGAGGCCAGGCCCGAACCGGTGACGGAGGGTGCCGACGCCAATTGGCGCGATGCGCCGCCCGCGCCGCGCGGCTGGGCCGATATGGCCGATACGCAGACGGCAGAGCCCGAGGTTCGCGCCGACACCGCGACCGCCGGCTGGGCTTCCGCCCCGGCAGGCGCGGCGGCCGACACCGACGCCGATCTCCCCGAGCCCGAGGTGGAGGAAGAGCCAGCCCCGCATGCCGCAAGCCCCGCCTTCACCGCCCCGGCGGCAGAGCCGGTCGACGCGGAATACGAGGATATCGACCATCACGAGGGTCCGCAGGGTCGGTGGAAGCGCCTGCTGCTGATCTGCGCGCTGCTGGTCGTGCTGGCCGCGGCGCTGATCTATGGCGCGGTACGCTATTTCGGCGCACCTGCCTGGCTGCCGGTGGGCCAGTCGACCTTTGCGCCCGCTTCGGAATCGCTTGTGCTGGACTTCCCGGCCGAGGAGCAGGACCGGCGCGAGCTGCCCAACGGCCGCCAGCTGTTCGCGGCCAGCGGCACGATCACCAACACCGGTAGCCGCACCGAACGCGTGCCGCCCGTGCTGGTGGTGCTGCGCGATTCGCAGGAGCGGATCGTCTATAGCTGGGAAATGGAACCCAGCCGCAGCGAGCTTGGCCCCGGCGAAAGCGTCAAGGTCAGCCAGATGGTGACCGACGTGCCGCGTTCGGCCAAGATCGTCGATATCGGCTGGAAGCCAAGCTGATCGCCAGCGCCCGCGTGCGCCATTCGTCCTTGCGCACAAGGGCTTTTCACATCGCTGCATTTGCCGGTTGCACGGGGGCAGCGACGTTGCTAATGGCACGCGCCTACCACGGGGCTGCCGGTGATTTTTCCGGCCCTGCCCCTCTTTCTTGGATGCGGTCGTGGCGGAATTGGTAGACGCGCAACGTTGAGGTCGTTGTGGGCGCAAGCCCGTGGAAGTTCGAGTCTTCTCGACCGCACCAGGTAATCGGAAAAATCGCTGTTTTCGCCTTCGGGCGCCTCGCCTGGCGGACTGTGCCGCGCACGGCTGGCGCATCGCGTTCGCACTAGGCGTGAACGAATGCGGTCACCGAATTGTTCTGCGTCCGCATGTTCGCGAAATAGGCAAAGCCGAAACCCTCGGCCCGAAGGATGTCGACGAAGCTCGCCAGTTCATAGGAATTGGCTTGGATATGCCGGTCCTGGTAATCGTCCAGCCGCTCCAGCGGTGCGAATTTCGGATTGCCGTCGTGGTAGCGAATATGGATCATGCCCACCGCGTCCTTCGCGCACAGGCGTTTGACAGCCCGAAGGACGCGAACGCCATATTCCTGCGATGGGAAATGCTGGAAGACGGCAGTCGTCAGAAAAATGTCCACCGGCCTTGTCACCAGCTCCGCGACCGATGCCGGGTCCCCGTCCAGGTAGACCGACTTGAAACGCACGGTTGCATCCGCCTGGTTTCCGATCATGCGAGCGGCTTCATCCAGGTTGGACTGCGCGATATCGACGCCGAAATAGACAGGCGCCAGCGTCCTGAAGGCATGAAGGTTCGCGCCGCCGCCCGGACCCCACTCCAGTACGGTCGGGCTCTCGGGGAAAGGGCGATCCAGGTATCGATAGAACGCCCGCAGCCTGTCCAGGCTTGTTCGCCCGATATTCTGCCATGCCTCGTCATCGGCCCACCGGCCTTCACCTCGCCAGTGGCTCTGGTCCCGGCGATAGGCCTCGTCTGAGTGGTTCTGCCATACGCCGCGAACGATATCGTTCTGTTCCTTCAATTTCGTTCACTCCGTCCTGTCGCTTTCGAGCGCCCGACTGCGCAGTAATGTTCGCCGCTGCCCGGCCCATGCATGCTTAAGCTGGCGATCCCCGCTATCGGCGCGCTGCCCGGCCCTGTCGATCTACCTGAGCCGGAGCGAAACTGACAGGCGGTCATTGCCCTTTCGGGCACGACACTGGCTCGATGCGCAATTGCGCCGAATCGGGAAGTCGTGCTCCTTGTGTCCGTTCGCTTGATCGGCGGCTTTCCGTGAAGGCGCGCCGGCTTCGAAGGGGGATTTGGGGCCATGAAAATCCTGGTCACGGGACATGCCGGTTACATCGGCTCGGTTCTGGTGCCCTTGCTGCTGGATCGCGGACATGATCTGGCGGGCCTCGATTCCGACCTGTTCGCCGCTTGCGATTTTGGCGCTGCGCCCGCCGTCATCCCGTCGCTGGGCCAGGACATTCGCGACTTCATCGCCGCGCCGGATGCGGTCGAACGCCTAGCGGGCTTCGATGCGGTCATCCATTTGGCGGGCCTTGCCAACGACGCGCTGGGCGATCTTCGGCCCGACCTTGCGGACACGATCAATTGCACCGGGCCGATCGTGCTGGCGCGGATGGCGAAGCTGGCGGGCGTGTCGCGCTTCGTGGTCGGTTCGTCCTGCTCGGCCTATGGCGACACGCGGGGCCGGATGGTCGGCGAAGGCGAACGACTGCGCCCGCTTACGCCCCATGCGACCGCGCATGTGGAGGTCGAGCAGGCGGTGATGCCGCTGGCCGACCGGGGGTTCAGCCCGGTGTTCCTGCGCGGTGCCACCGCCTATGGCCCCTCGCCCCGTCTGCGCTTCGACCTGGTGGTCAACAACCTGGTCGCGTGGGCCTTTACCCGCCGCACCGTCCGCCTGAAGAGCGAGGGCAGCGCCTGGCGTCCGCTGGTGCATGTCGAGGACCTGGCCGCCGCCTTCGTCGCCGCGGTCGAAGCGCCGCCCGGCATGGTCCATCGCGGCGTGTTCAACGTGGGCCGGACCGAGGAGAATTTCCGCGTCCGCGACATCGCCCGACTGGTCCGCGACCTGATGCCCGGCACGCTGATCGCCCATGCGGAGGATGCCGGCCGCGATCCGCGCAGCTACCGCGTCCGCTGCGACCACGTGCGCCGCGTGCTGCCCGGATGGCACCCCCGATGGACCTGCCAACAGGGGGTCGCGCAGCTGCTGGACCTGTATGCTGCGCAGGGCCTGTCGGACACAATATTCGAAGGGCCGCGCTTCGACCGCATGGCGCATCTGCGGCAGCGGGTGGCGACCGGCACGGCTGACCGCGATTTCTATCCGCTGGACCGCAAGATCGCCGCCTGATGCCGACCGAGGGCCGCCTTTTGAACCCCGTGTTCGACAATCGGCCCATGTCGCGGACGGAGCGGGCATGCCGGGCCTGCGGCTGTCCCGATCTGCACCGCTTCCTCGACTTGGGCGAGACGCCGCTCGCCGACCGGCTGCTGACGTCGGAGTGGGACTGCCGGGCCGAGCCGCGCTTTCCGCTGGTCGTGGCGCTCTGCAGCGAATGCGGACTGGTGCAGCTGACCGAAACGGTCCGGCCCGAACTGCTGTTCGCCGACCAGTATCCCTATTACTCGTCGGTGTCGCGCAGCGTGCTCGACCATGCGGCGGCCAATGTCGCGTCGCGGCTGGCCGAACGCAGGCTGGACCGGTCGAGCCTGGTGGTCGAGATCGGGAGCAACGACGGCTATCTGCTCAGGAACTATGCGGCGGCGGGCGTGACCGTGCTGGGCGTCGATCCCGCCGAGGGCCCCGCCAGGGCCGCGCGCGCCGCCCGCATCGATACCATGGCGGAATTCTTCACCGCCAATCTGGCGCACGACATCCGCCAGCGGCGGGGCGAGGCGGATATCGTCCATGCCAGCAACGTGCTGACGCACAGCGACGATCTGCGCGGTTTCGTCACCGGTATGTCCGTGCTGATGAAGCCTGACGGCGTCGCGGTGATCGAGGTGCCCTATCTGCGCGACATGGTGGAGGGGCTGCAGTTCGACACGATCCACCACCAGCATCTGTGCTATTTCTCGCTCGCGTCGCTCGACCGGCTGCTGCGCGGAGCGGGGCTATTCGCCAACCGGGTGGAGCGGCTGGCGATCCATGGCGGCTCGCTGCGCGTATTCGCCGAAAGGCGCGAGGACCGGGATGCCAGCGTCACCGAGCTGCTGGCGCAGGAGCGCGACATCGGCATCGGTACGCGCCGGTACTTCGCCGGAATGGCGGCAGATGCCCGGCGCCTCCGGGACGAGCTGGTGACCATGATCGGCGACCTGCGCGGCAGCGGCCACAGGATCGCCGCCTATGGCGCGGCAGCAAAGGGCGCGGCCCTGCTTAACGCCTGCGGTCTGGGGCGGCACCATATCGACTTCGTCGCCGATCTCAGCACGCACAAGCAGGGCCTGTTGATGCCGGGCGTCCATCTGCCGATCCGCCCGCCCGAAGCGCTGTTCGAGGAACGGCCCGACTACACGCTGCTGCTGGCGTGGAATTTCGCGGATGAAATCCTGGCCCAGCAGGGCGCCTATCGCGAGGCGGGCGGCAAGTTCATCGTGCCGCTGCCGCGTCCCAGCATCCTCTGACCGCCAGCGCAAAGGGGCGCGGCTGGCCATCGGGACAGCCCCGCGACCCCCGTAAGGTAGGCGAATCATCCGTTTGCGCGCTTGTCCTTCGCCGCCCGCCCATGCAGCCTAGAGCGACTATGCATGACCTGCTCGACAATGGTGTCAGACCCCGCGCTGACGTGGCTGCGCCTGTATCGCAGGAGGATGAACCGGTGCCTGGCCCTGCCGGAAAGGCGGCGGATCGCGGCCAGGCCCGGCAGTTCATCATCAACGGGCGCTTCCTTGCCAGCCAGCCGGTCGGCGTTCACCGCGTCGCGACCGAGATGGTGCGCCACGCCCATTCGCTGATCGAGGACGATCCCGCGCTCGCCCGCCGTATCGGGCTGAAGCTGTGGATTCCCGCCGATGCGGAAACGCGCGCCGCGGCGCTTGGCGTGCCCTATCGCGTGATCGGACCGCTGACCGGCAACGCGTGGGAACAGCTGACCCTGCCCGCCCGCGCGGGCCGCGAGACGGTGGTCAGCCTCTGCAATGTCGGCCCGGTCCTGCGCCGCAACGCAGTCACCATGCTGCACGACGTGCAGGTGCTGCTGTCGCCCGAAAGCTATTCCAGCAATTTTCGCCGCTGGTACCGTTTGCAGCAGCCGCTGGCCGGGAAAAGGCACCGCCGGATCCTGACCGTTTCGGAATTCTCGCGCGACCAGATCGTCGAGGCCGGGGTTGCCCCCGCCGACAAGATCACCGTCATCCACAATGGCTGCGACCACGTGCTGGCCGACGGCGCGGATGAGCGTGTGCTGGAGACCCTGGGCCTGGCGCACGGCGAATACACGCTCGCATTGTCGAGCACGCAGGCCCACAAGAACATCCCGATGCTGCTGCGCGCCTTTGCACGGCCCGAGCTGAAGGACCGGATCCTGGTGCTGTTCGGCTCTGCCAGCCGCGAGCAATTCGTCGCGGCGGGGCACCACGTTCCCTCCAACGTGCGCTTTACCGGCAGGGTGAGCGACAATGAACTGCGCGCCCTGTACGAAAACGCGCCGCTGTTCGCCTTTCCCTCCACGACCGAG
>JAPYSD010000633.1 GCA_029936705.1 Croceicoccus sp.
GATGAACGGTGCGCTGCCGACGCAGCTGTCCGATCTGACCAATAACGGCCGGTACCTGGCCAGCGTACCCTCGATCGAGGGCGTGGGCACGGGTTCGTCGATCAACGGCAGCTATTACGAAATCACGGGTGTCGGCGCTGATGTCTGCCTGAAGGTCAACCAGAACGTCGGCCAGAACGAGGACAACGCGACGATCACCAACATCGCTGCGACCCGCCCGGCGACTGGCGTCAAGGTCGGCTGCGAAGGCACCGGCGGCGGTTCCAACTACACCGTGTACGCGGCGCTTTAAGGCTCCCGGCACTGATACGGGCGGGCCTGCGGCTCGCCCGTATTTTTTCAACGCCACCTTGAATCTCGTGCCGATTAGCTGGCGGAAAGTAGGCATCAAAAATGACAACTATCATCCTTTCCATCCTTGGGATCATTCTCGCTGCGGCGGCAGCCACGATGGTGGTCTTCTATGGCGGCAACGCTTTTGGAGACAGTTCGATCGACGCGACGGCAAACACCGTTCAGAACGCTGGCCAGAACGTGATCGCAGCCTCAAGCATGTACAAGTTCGACAATGGCGAGCTTCCCGATGAGGTCGAGGACCTGGCTGTAGGTGGGAAATATCTCACCGAGGTGCCGTCAATCCAAGGCTTCGCTCAGGGCTATGACATCGAGATCCAGTCCAAACACAACCGGAACTACGTCGTCTTTCCGATCGACGATGAAGTCTGTCTGAAGATCAACCAGAACCTCGGCCTGAATAGCGAGGATGACGACGTCTCCGACATTCCGGAGTCGCAGCCGGCGGCCAAGATGGGCTGCTACGGCAATCCGACCTGGTACACGTTCGCGGCGCGGCTCGGCCGCTACACGATCTGGTAAGCGGCAGCGGATCGGTTTGAGAACAGATCATGACGACGATTATCCTCACGGTCCTCGGCTTTCTTCTTGCTGCAGGCGCCGCCTTCATGGCCTTCTCCTATGGAGGCTCCGCCTTTGATCAAAGCTATGACCAGTCGGCATCGGCGAGCCTGGTCGCGACCGGATCCTCGGTCGCGGCAGGAGCCCATATGTATCTCACACAGGAAGGCTCGTTTCCGGCGGACCTCGACGAACTTACGTTCAGCGGCGGATACCTCCCCGCGGAACCGACGATTACCGGGATGGGCACCGCCCAAGCGATCGTCGCAGAGCGATACGAGATCGCCGGCATCGACAGCCGCGTTTGCTACGAGGTCAATAGTTCGGTCGATCAAAACGGCGATGTGGTGACGGCCGGGTCGCGGCCCGGGCAACTGGGCTGCAATACGAAGGACCGTGTGTTCTACGTGAATTTCTGAGCGACATGATCTTGGAAACGAATTGTTTGCAGGATGATGCTAGTGCGCTTTCCTGAAAACAGACAATCATCCTAAAATCATGTTGGTGGAATTGGGATGGCGAGGAGGGTTCGTTCGTGCTTCAGATCGTACTGGCAGTTGTCGGAATATCGCTGGCGGCGATCCTAAGCTTCTCGATGCTCGAGCGCGTTGCTGCCCAGCAGCTCGACCAGGACTGGACCGAGAACAACCGGCGCATAGATATCGCGGCCAGTGCGATCAGCGCTTCGCTTCGCACCATCCCAGGCACTGACGCCCCCTCCCCGGTCGATTTTGCTGACGGGAACGCGGCGGCGCTGCCGAACGGTATTGGCACCATCAACCGAACCGTTGCGGGCGTTCCATTTCTCTATTGTCCGATCGGTGCTGTTTCATCCGGTTCGCTTGCAAGCCTGGCAGCGTCGGCTCGGACGGTAAACATGGGCGGTGGCGGCTCCTATGGGGCATATTCCTATGGAGGCGCCATTCTCGCCTCGAACCTTCCGATCGATACTTCGTGGAGCTCGGGCCCCCGCCCGCTCGCCTTTGTCG
>JAPYSD010000634.1 GCA_029936705.1 Croceicoccus sp.
CGACAACCGCTTCAGGGTGCTGCGCAGGCTCGAAGAGCCATGGGCGAAGGAGAGCGAGGAACCCGCCAGAGGCAGAAGAAGAACCCTCGTGCTCGTCGATGTCGAGACGACGGGCCTCGATCCCGAGCATGATGCGATCATCGAACTCGCGCTGATGCAGGTGGTGGTCGAGAGCGAAGGCGATGACCTCGTTCACAGGATCGTGTCCTGGACGAAGCCGGAGGAATGGCTGCAGGATCCCGGACGCGAAATCCCGGAACGCATCAGCTTCCTGACGGGGATCACCGACGATGCCGTTGCCGGCGAGCGGATCGACGACGACCGCGTGCTCGAAGTGCTCTCGAAGGCGGACCTCATCATCGCGCATAATGCGCGCTTCGACCGCGCCTTCATCGAACAGAGATATCTCGAACTCGGCCCGAGGCCGTGGGCCTGCAGCATGTCCGAGATCGACTGGCTGACCCTGGAAATGGACGGGAAGAACCTCGGCTATCTACTGATGCAGAGCGGCCGCTTCTTTCAGGCGCATAACGCTGCAAATGATGTCTGGAGCCTTTTCAAGCTGCTGACGCACGCGCCGATCCGTTTCCAGCTGCTCGACGCGCGGACTTGCCTCGATCTGCTCTTGGAGGCGAGCGATGCCGAGAGCTACCGCGTCGAGGCGCTGAACGCGCCGTTCGGCTTCAAGGACCGGCTCAAATCCCGCGGCTACAAATGGGATCCGAAGAAGAAGGTGTGGTGGACCGAGCTTGGCTATCCTGAGTACCTCAGGGAGCGCGACTGGTTTGCCGAGCTCGGCCTGCCGTCGTTTGTGGCGACGCCGATCGACGCAACGCAGCGCCACCTCTGATCCCCGAACACCTAAGCCAGCATTCTCTCGAAAGGGCCCGCCGCGTGCGGGCCTTTTCGTATCTACCTACAGGACATTTTTTGACATGATCATTCTCGACCGCCAGCACCCGATCCGCAATCCCGACGGCCCTGCGATCCCGCAAAGAGTAGACAAGACCATCGTCGTTGCCGACTTCGAGTTCCGTACCGATCGCCAGAAGCACAGCGATTACGTGATGCAGGACGGCACCTCGGCGCATCCCGAGCCGCGCTGGCCCTTCGCCGAGATCGTCTGCGGCTCTTGGGTCGTGATCCGCTTCCCGGCAGGTGAGGTGGAGAAACCGGAAGTCGGGCGCTTCCACTCGCTGTGCCAGCCCGAGATGGACGAGATCGACATAGCCGATCATTTCTTCCGCCGGGTGCTCGACAGGGAAGTCGACGGCAACGGCAATCCGGCGCGTCTTGTCACTTGGGCCGGCGACTGGAAAGATAACGAGGTGCTGCGGCGCGTCGCAATGACATGGGGCATTACCGCGCCGCCTCAGCTACGTAGCACCGACCCGCGCTGCCCGCTGCGGCTCGACTTGTGCCAGGAAACGCGCATCGGTCCTAAAAAGGGCGTGCACCTGTCCGAATATGCATTTGCACAAGGGCTGCCGGGCAAGGCCATCCGGGCCAAAGACGTCGAGAAGCACGTGCTCGCGGGCGACTGGAAGCGGGTCGAGGAGCAATGCGCGAGCGATGTGCTGCTGACCGCGATCCTCGCGGTGCGCCGGCTCGCGACCTGCGGCGAGATCGGCCAGACCGGCAAGGCCTGCACGCGCGCAGTCATAGATCGGTTCTGCGAGCGCACGCCCACCGATTACACGCGGATGTGGGCGCGCTGGCGCAAGGAGAACCTCGGCCGCGAGGAGATCCTGACATTCCCGGGGCGCTGAACTCGATGCCGCCATGCTGGAGAGCATCGACAACGGAATCGGTTTACTGGCCAAAAAACTCGACGAGCTGGGGCTGACCGAAAACACCATCTTCATTTTTTCCAGCGACAACGGCGGTGAAAGAAA
>JAPYSD010000635.1 GCA_029936705.1 Croceicoccus sp.
CAACGCCGCCGAGGCGCTTCGCGGCATGGTGCTGACCGTCGCGCGCGAGGAACTGCCCCCGCTGGAAGAGGGCGAGTATTATCACGCCGACCTGCTGGGCCTGCCCGCCGTGTCCGACACGGGCGAGGAACTGGGCACCGTGATCGCGGTCGACAACTACGGCGCGGGCGACGTGATCGAGATCGAGCGCCCTGCCGCCGAAGGCGGCAAGCCCAAGCGCTTCATGGTGCCGATGCGGCCAGAGGCGGTGCCCGAATGGGACGCGGCGCGCATCGTGATCGCGGCGGATTTCGCGCAGGACTGAATCGCCCGATACCGGAACAGTGCCGCCACGGCGCGCATTGGACCGGCATGACCAAGCCAAAATTCATCTATCTTTTCGCCGGTGCCACGCTGGCGCTCGCATCATGCGGCCAAGGGAAAACGCCGCCGCCCAGCGGTGAGGCCGAAGCCACGACGCCAGCGGGCGAAGCGCAGATGCTGACGGTCGAGGGGCGGATCGAGCAAGGGGTGGAATGCCCCGTGCTGCACACGCCCGAAGGCCGGATCTATGCGCTGAACCTGGGCGAGGCGGATTTCGCACCGGCCGACTATGTGCGCATCAGCGGCGAACTGGCGGATGCCTCGTTCTGCCAGCAGGGCAAGGGCACCTTGCAGCCAAAGCGCATCGACAAGGTCGACCCGCCTGCACGCGACCGCGATCCGGCCCGGGCGGGCGGCATCGCCGTCACCGCGGATTACGTGTTGGGCGAATGGGTGGCCAAGGGGCTGAACGCGGATTGCGCAAAGCCCGATCTCACCGTCACGCGGAAGGCGAACGGCATGGCGCTTGTCGAAACGCGCATCGATGGCCTGCCGGAAACCGGCGCGGTCAGTGTCGGATCCTCGCCCGCGCTGCATTGGGACGAACCTTTGCAGGCGATGCCGATCGAAGCGCGCGGTCCCGATGGGCTGGCGGTCATGCCGGGCGGAGGCAAGACCGTCGCGCTCGCCGGGCACCCTATAGTGGGCGACGGCGTGGTCTTCGTGCGCTGCGCCGACTGACGGATCAGCGACCGGGGACCGCGCCGATGATGCTGGCGAACAGCGCGGGATCGACGTTCGATCCCGATAGCACCACGACGGTCGCGCCGTCCGCCGGGGGCGCCTTGCCCGCCAGCAGCGCGGCCAGGGCGACGGCGCCGCCCGGTTCGACCACCAGTTTCAGAACCTCGAAAGCATAGCGCATGGCGGCGCGGACTTCGTCGTCGGTGACGGACAGGCCTTCGTCCAGCAGAGCCTTGTTGATCGGAAAGGTCAGCGCGCCCGGCGTCGGGGCCAGCAGCGCATCGCAGATCGAGTGTGCCCCCGGCCGCACCGTCACGCGCTGACCCGTACGCAGCGATCGCGCGGTGTCGTCGAAGGCCGCGGGTTCGACCGGGTGGATCGCAGCCTGCGGCAGGCGGTCGCGTATCGCGGTGGCGATGCCTGCCGCCAGTCCCCCGCCGCCGCAGCAGACAAGGACCTGGCCTATCGTTGCGTCCAGCGCCTCTGCCTGCTCGACGATTTCCAGACCTGCCGTGCCCTGTCCCGCGATGATGAACGGATCGTCGTAGGACGGCACCAGCACCGCTCCGCTGTTCTGGGCGAGCGCGGTCGCGATGCCTTCGCGCGATTCGGTCGCGCAGTCGTAAAGCTCGATCCTCGCGCCCAGCGCGCGCGTGTTCGCCAGCTTCATCGCGGGCGCGTCGGCGGGCATGACGATGGTCGCGGGAATGCCCAGGATGCGCGCCGCTGCCGCCACGCCCTGCGCGTGATTGCCCGACGACCATGCGACGACGCCCTTGCCGCGCTCGTCCTCGGGGATGCGGGCCAGCCGGTTGTACGCGCCGCGAAACTTGAAGGCGCCGCCGATC
>JAPYSD010000081.1 GCA_029936705.1 Croceicoccus sp.
CCCTTGGACCCTGTTGGCCGCTATACCCTGTTGGCTTGCGCCACGGCATCGCTGGCGCGCAGGGCGCTGATGTTGCGGGTCAGGTGGGCCAGGTCGCGCACCTCGATATCGACGACATAGTGACCGAAGCGCTCGTCGCGCGACAGCAGGCCGAGATGCGAGATATTGACGTGGTTGGCCGCGAAGATGCCCGTCATTTCCGCCAGCGTGCCGGGCCGGTTGTAGAGGATCACGTTCAGCCGCCCGGTCGCCCCGTCGGTGCGCGGATCCCATGACAGGTCGATCCACTCCTCGTCGCCCGATTCCTTCGCCAGCGTGAGGCAATCGATGGTGTGTACGTCGACGGTCTTGCCGTCCTGCACCCCGACGATGCGGTCGCCCGGCACCGGGTGGCAGCAGTTCGACAGCGCGAATTCCGCGCCCCGTCCGATCCCCCGGATACGCACGCCGCGCTGCGGTGCCTGCCAGAAGCTGTTGTCGGGCAGTTCGGCCGCGCTGCCGGGGACCAGCGCTTCCATCACCTGCCGCTCGCCCAGCCGCGCCTCGCCTATGGCCAGCATCAACGTGTCCTCGTCGGGCAGGTCCAGCCGCTTGAGCGCACCCGCCAGCGCCTTCTTGCCGACCTTGCCCGGCATGCGCGCGACGATCGATTCGTACAGGTCGCGCCCCGTCTCGATCGTCTCCTCGCGCTCCTTCATGCGGACCGAGCGCCGGATCGCGGCGCGCGCCTTGGCCGTGGTGACGAAGCTGAGCCAGGTCAGCTGCGGTTCGCTGTCGTGGCCCTTGATGATCTCGACCACGTCGCCGTTCGCCAGCGGGGTGCGCAGCGGCATGTGCCGCCCGTTGATCTTGGCGCCCACGGCCTGCGCGCCAAGGTCGGTGTGCACGGCAAAGGCGAAATCCACCGGGGTCGCGCCCTTGGGCAGCTGGTACAGCGCCCCCTTGGGCGTAAAGGCGAAGATGCGGTCCTGGTAGATCGCCAGCTTCGCATTCTCGAGCAGTTCCTCGGCGTCCTGCGCCTGCTCCATCACCTCGATCAGGTCGCGCAGCCAGCCGACCTGCCCGTCAGGCGTGGTGCCGCCCTGCTTGTAGGCCCAGTGCGCGGCGAGGCCGAATTCGTTGGTGCGGTGCATCTCCTGCGTGCGGATCTGCACCTCCATCCGCATCGAGTTGCGATAGATCAGCGCGGTGTGCAGCGAACGATAGCCGTTCGCCTTTGGGGTGGAGATATAGTCCTTGAACCGCCCCGGCAGGCTGGACCAGTTGCCATGCAGCAGCCCCAGCGCGCGGTAGCAGTCCTCGACGCTGTCGGTCAGCACGCGAAATGCCATGATGTCGGTGATCTGCTCGAAACTGACGTGGCGTTCGGCCATCTTGCGCCAGATCGAATAGGGGTGCTTCTCGCGGCCCGACACCTCGACGTTGAGTCCACCTTCGGCCAGCACCTGCTTGATGCGCAGCGCGATCTCGTCGACCTGCCCGCCTTCTTCCGAACGGATCTGCGCCAGCCGTCCGGTGATGGTGGCATAGGCCTGCGGCTCCAGCTGCTCGAACGCGAGGAGCTGCATTTCGCGCATGTATTCGTACATGCCCACGCGCTCGGCCAGCGGGGCGTATATATCCATCGTCTCGCGCGCGATGCGCTGGCGCTTTTCGGGCTTGGCGATGAAATGCAGCGTGCGCATGTTGTGCAGCCGGTCGGCCAGCTTCACCAGCAGGACGCGCAGGTCCTCGCTCATCGCCAGCAGGAACTTGCGCAGGTTTTCCGCCGCACGCTCGTTCTCGGGCATCTGCTCGATCTTGGACAGCTTGGTCACGCCGTCGACCAGCCGCGCCACCTCGGGCCCGAAATTGCGTTCCACGTCCTCGATCGTGGCAAGCGTGTCCTCCACCGTGTCGTGGAGCAGCGCGGTGATGATCGTTTCCTGGTCCAGCTTCAGGTCGGTCATCAGGCCCGCCACCTCGACCGGGTGGCTGAAATAGGGGTCCCCGCTGGCGCGCTTCTGCGTCCCGTGCTTCTGCACGGTATAGACATAGGCACGGTTCAGCATCGCCTCGTCCGCGTCGGGATCGTAGGCTTTGACACGTTCGACAAGTTCGTACTGGCGCAGCATTCTACGCGGGAATTTGGCCGCTTATCGCGGGGCTTGCAACCAGCCTGTTCACGAAAAAACGCTTGTTGGCGGCGATCGGGGCCGTCCCGCCAGAACGGCCCCGATCGGCAGGGCGCTCAGAACAGTCCCGGCATCTCGATCTGTGCGATCGTGGGATTGCGCGGCATGATCACGCGCCGTCCCAGCGACTTCGTGCCCTGCGTGCCCGCGATGATCGGCTGGCAGGAACTGTTTTCCAGGAAGTCGCTGGCCCGTGCGACCATCTCCTCACCGGGGCTGCCGAGCTGGTCCATCAGGTCGTCGTCCGCGATGCAGGCGTTGGGCATGGTGCTGGCCATGCCGGTGTAATAATCGGCATTGCCCGCCGCGTTCACGGTGCGGAACGTCACCGCGCGCAGCCGGTCGTCGCATTCCGACAGATCGAACGCGTACTGCCCCACGGGCTTGCCATAGGTATTCTCGCCGATCAGCGCCGTATTCGCGCCCGAATAGGGGATCTGCGCATTCATGATCAGTTCCGACGCCGATGCGCTGTTGCCGGTGCCGATGAAGGCGACCTTCATCGCGGCGATCGCGCCCGCCTGGTTGCGGAAATAATAGGTCTCGTTCTCAGACGACTTGCTGGGCCTGAGTTCGAGCGAGGAATATTCCTCGCCCACGTGACCGGCGTTCAGCAGTTCGCTCAGCACCTGGGACGTGCGGACGAGCCCGCCGCCGTTGTAGCGCACGTCGACGATCACCTTGTCGATCCCTTGCGCGCCGAAACGCGCAAAGGCGTCGCGCAGCTGCTGTTCGGCAGGCTCGATGAAGGTGCGCAGGTTGATGTAACCGTATTTCTCGCTGCCGGTGTCGATCACGCGCGAGCCATAGCGCGGGGACAGCGGCTGGATATCGTATTCGGCCTTGGTCACCGTGCGGGTCTGGGCGGGGCCAAAGCCCGATCCCTCTACCGGGCGGAAGCGGAACACGCGGCTGACACCCGATTCCGACGGGCCGAGCGCGGCGACCAATTCGTCATAGTCCATGTCGGCGACATCGACCAGGTTCGAGCTTGTCGTGCCGATCGCCAGGATCTGGGTCCCGCGATCCATGCCCGCGGCATAGGCGGGCGCGTTCTCATAGGCTTCGCGAAGACGCAGGCGGCCCAACGAATCGATCACCAGCAGCGCGCCGATGCCCGCGGTCGAACCGCTTTCGTAATAGGCGTCCTCTTCCTCGATCGAGGTGAGATAGGTGAAGCCACGGTCCTTCGATTCGGCGCGGGCCGGCGCGACGAGCGCGTCGATATAGCCCTGCACATCCGCATAGTCGGATGCCCGTACGCTGGTGTCGAGCAGGTTGGGGAACAGGTACCATTCCTCCAGCACGTCCTTGGCCCAGGCCTGCCGGTTGGACAGCGAGCAGCTGCCGCTGGTCGGCGCCGGGCCTGGCGAACCGGTGGGCGAAGGGGACACGACGGTGGGGCCATTGCCCGAATCGCCGCCGCCGCCGCCGCAACCCGTCAGCGCCAGCACCATGGCCAGCGCGCCCAGCGTGTTTCCGGCCCCGGCCAGCGATTTCCGGCGCAGCGCCGATGTCAGTCCCATGGTGTTTCGCGATCCCTCTGGCAGGCAGTCCGACATGGCTGCCCGCATGTGACTGAGCTTATGGCCGAACTGCTTTAATTTGGAATGAACCGGTCTGGACATGAACCGACGGGGCAAATTGCGCGCGTCAGCTCCAGGCAGCTTCGGGCGGAAGGCTCATTAATATGGCGTCGACATTGCCCCCGGTCTTCAATCCGAACAGCGTGCCCCGGTCGTAGACCAGGTTGAACTCGGCATAGCGGCCGCGCCATTTCAGCATCTGCTGCCGGTCGGCCGCGTCCCATGGCTGGTCCATGCGGCGGCGCACGATGCGGAGATAGGCGTCGAGGAATGCCTCGCCCACTGCCCGAGTGAAGGCGAAATTCGCGTCGAAACCGGCCAAGTCGCCGCATTCGAGATGGTCGTAGAAGATCCCGCCGACCCCGCGATGAACCTCGCGGTGGGGGATGTAGAAATACTCGTCCGCCCACTTGCTGAACCGGTCGTAATAGTCCGCGCCGTGGGCGTCGCAGGCAGAGCGAAGCGTGGCGTGGAAATCCTGCGTATCCTCGTCATAGGGGATCGGAGGGTTGAGGTCGGCCCCGCCGCCGAACCAGGACGTCTGCGTCGTCAGGAACCGGGTGTTCATGTGGACCGCGGGGACATGCGGATTGGCCATGTGCGCGACCAGGCTGATGCCCGTTGCCGTGAATTCGGGGTGTTCCGCGCTGGCGCCGTTGATCGTGGCGGCGAATTGCGGCGCAAAGCTGCCGTGGACGGTCGAAACGTTGACGCCGACCTTCTCGAACACCTTGCCCTTCATCACGCCGCGCGTGCCGCCGCCGGGGTTGTCGTTGCCCTCCTCCTCGCGCTGCCACGGCGTGTAGTCGAAGGCGGCGTCGCTGCCCGCCTCGCGCTCGATCGCTTCGAAGGCGGCGCAGATGCGATCGCGCAGGGTTTCGAACCAGGCGCGCGCCTGCTCGGTCTGATTTGTCCAGTCGGTCATGGCAAGATCGCTTGCCAAACTGCGGGGATCGCGGCAATAGCAAGCGCATGGTTCCCGTTTCGTTCGCATCGATGGAATTCGCCGGGCAGGAATGGCGCATGGTCGCCGATTCTGGCGGCGGCCGCGCCCTGTACTGGGAGCGGGAGAACGCGCTGATCGTGGCCGATCTTCACCTGGAAAAAGCCAGCTTCTACGCGCGCACCGGCCAGATGCTGCCCCCCTATGACAGCCGCGAGACGCTGGAACGCGTGGCGCAGGCCGTGCGGGCGACCGGGGCGCGGCGGGTGTTCACGCTGGGCGACAATTTCCACGACGCGGCAGGGCCCGGCCGCATGGAACCGCACGCGCGCGGCATGCTGGATGCGCTGACCCGCGCGCTCGACTGGGTGTGGGTGACGGGCAACCATGACGAGAAGCATGGCGAAGCAGCCGCCCCCGGCGGCACGCAGGTCGAGGAGATCGAGATCTCGGGCGTGATGCTGCGGCATATCGCCCGGCCTGACGAGGTACGGCCCGAGTTGTCGGGCCATTTCCACCCGCGCCTGCAATTGTCGCTGCGCGGACGGCGGATCGTGCGGCCCTGCGCCGTGGTGGCCGAGGGCGATGGACGAACCGGCGGGCGCATGGTGCTGCCCGCTTGCGGGGCGCTGACGGGCGGCATGGACGCGGGCGATCCCGCCATCGTGTCGGCATTGCAGCCAGCGCGCGCGATCGAGGCGGCGGTGCCTGCGGCAGGCCGGCTGCTGCGCTTTCCGCTGTGGAAGGCGGCCTGAACGGGCATTGGCGATTCGCGCCGCCGATCCGCGCATGGACCAGGGGTGGTCTTGGATTCGCAGCCGACAGACCCTATTTTCTTCAAAGACCTCGCGGAACGCACCGTCCGGTGCCCAGTTCTCTCTTTATAAAAACCCTGATCGGGGATAAGAGCGCCCGCTGAGGTTTGTATCCGTCACGGCCAGATGGCCCGGCGGACATCCCGCGACTGTCCGCACATCCGTACAACACGGCTGACGACAGTGGCGCCGTATTTTTTGTATTGAGGCAATTGAAGGAGAAGGCCCCATAGCACGTCCCCCTCGTCGCAGTTTGCAACCGCCGGTCAAGAGCGGGCCGCGATATAATAATTTCATTCAGGTCGACAAGGTTCGCGTCATCGATGACGAAGGCGAGAATCTCGGGGTGATGTACACGCGCGAGGCAATCGATCGCGCTGCCGAGGTTGGGCTCGATCTGGTCGAAGTGTCGCCCAATGCCGACCCGCCGGTCTGCAAGTTCCTCGACGTCGGCAAGTACCGGTACGAGGCGCAGAAGAAGGCCAACGCCCAGCGCAAAACCCAGAAGACGCAGGAACTCAAAGAGATCAAGATGCGTCCGAACATCGATGACCACGATTACGACGTGAAGATGCGTAACGTGAACAAGTTCATCGAGAACGGCGACAAGGTGAAGCTGACCCTGCGTTTCCGCGGGCGCGAGCTTTCGCACCAGGAACTGGGCATGAACCTGCTCAAGCGCGTGCAGGAAGATGTCGAGGAAATCGCCAAGGTCGAGGCCTATCCCCGCATGGAAGGCCGCCAGATGCTGATGGTGCTTGCCCCCAAGTGAACCCGTTGCACACCTTTTGGTAACCATCGCCCGCCTAGGATTGGCGGGCAATGGCATCGGAATGGTATCTTTCTCCCGATTGGGACGATCAGGCGCAGGCGGACTTCCGTCTGCGCCTTTCGCATGCAGGCGACCAGCGCCATTTCTATCTGGGGCAAAAGGCATCCGCCATTGCCGAGGAACATCCCGAAGCCGCGATCGCCCTCTATGACGAGAAGATCGCCGCGGCCGAGTACGAGGACGAGATCGTCCCTGCCCTGCACGCGCAGGCGATGATCCATTTCCGCGCGGGCGACCACGAGGCGATGTTCAATGCCTTCGAACGCGCGATCGAGGTCGGCGGCGAATTCAGCGCCATCGCGGCCATCACCGATTACTGCTCCGCCGTGGGCCTGCTGCGCGACGAGAGCCGCTACGGCTGCGCGCTGGACTGGCTCGACAAGCTCGATTCGCGGGCCGTCGCCCAGCTTGGCCATCCCTTCGTGGGTTTCGCCGCCAGTGCGGCGCGGGCGTTTATCTGCTGGCAAACCGGCAAGCACGACATCGCCGCGGATGCTGCGCGCGAGGCGCTGGAAATGTCGATAAGCGACGATCCGATGCCGGGGCTGCCCTGCATGGGCAGCGCGCCCAAGCCGCCCAGCCCGGTCCATGACCGCCTGCTGGTGATCGCCGGTTTGTGGGACGAGGAAAAGCTGGGGCCCCCGCCGGAGGCCTGAGTGTTCAGCCTTCGGGATGTCCGTGCCAGCTGCGGCGTTCTTCCGCGGCGCGCAGCACCTCGTACGCCAGCTGCAGCTTGTGGAATTCCTTGGCCGCGGCGTCGTCGCCCGGCTTGACGTCCGGGTGGACTTCCTTTGCCTTCGCCCGCCACGCCTTCTTGATGGTGGCGAAGTCGACGTCGTATTCCAGTTCCAGCACGTCGAGCGCGTTGATCTCGTCCCGGCTGCGCGAACCGTCGCCCGATCCGCTCCACCCGTAATGCGATGCCTGCTGGTAACCGGCGTTGGCCGAACGCTCGCTCGACGCGCGGGCGGCGGCTTCCTCGGCATCAAGTCCGGCGAAATAGTCCCAGCCGCGGTTGTATTCGGCGGCATGCTTTTCGCAGAAATACCAGCGGTCGGGGCTGTTGGGAGACTTGGGAGCGGGACAATTGCCCGGCTCTTCGCAGCCATGACGGTCGCACAGGCGTACCGTCTGCGCATCGCGGCCGGCTTCATAGCCGCGCCAGCGAGGGAAACCCCAGTCCATCGATCGACCCGAACGTGCCATGTCTGAAAGCGTTACAGTCTCGATCGCCGGGGGTCGAGGGGCGATCCGCCGAAAAGCATCGACGGACCGCCCACCCGAGGATTTACCGGGCCATGTTCGAAACGGCCCGTGACCTTACTGGACCGTGACGGTCACGGCGCGGCGGTTCTGCGCCCACGCCTGCTCGTCCGAACCCATCGCCATCGGGCGTTCCTTGCCATAGCTGACGACATTGATGCGGCCAGCCTGGATGCCGAGGCCGACAAGGTAGTTCTTGGCCGCATTGGCACGGCGCTCACCCAGCGCGAGGTTGTATTCGCGGGTGCCGCGTTCGTCGGTGTGACCCTCGATCGTGACGCGCGTGTTGGGGTACTGCTGCAGCCAGCGGGCCTGGCTCTGCAGCGTGGCCATGTCGGCGCTGTCGACGTTGTAGCGGTCGGTGTCGAAGAAGATGCGATCCGACGAGACCGAGGCGATGAAATCTTCCTGGCTGCCCGGGACGGGACCGCTGGGCGTGGGCGTCGCGGTCGGTGCGGGCATCGGGGCCGGTTCGGGCGGCAGTTCGTCGGGCGTGGACTTACACGCGCCCAGCGCAAGCGTGCTTGCTGCCATGAGCAGGACGATGGACTTCTGGCGGTTCAAGAGCGACATTGGAAATGCTCCTTCTGTTGACCTGCGGACGATGTCTCGCAGGGGGCGGTCTGGTCGATGATGTCCGTGCGAACGGCCCCTACGAACGCACGGTGATTACAGGATAACGCAGTTAAGGCAAAACCGGTCCCCACGCGGGATCGGATGCATCTTCCGGCGTTTCCAGCTTGCGCAGATGGCGCCCGGTCAGGTCGACCTGCCACAGCGAAGTTTCCCCCGTGTTCTTCGTCGTGCGGAAGAACTGGATGATGCGGCCATTGGGGCTCCAGGTCGGAGCCTCGTCCTGCCACGCATTGGTCAGGTGGCGCATGCTGCCACCCGACGGGCTCATCACCGCGACGCGCAGGTCGCCGGCGATGTGCGTGAACGCGATCTGGTCGCCGCGCGGGCTCCATTCCGGGGTCGCCGCGCGGCCGCCGAAGAAGCTGATGCGGCGCTGGTTCGACCCGTCGGCATCCATCACGTAGATCTGCTGGCTGCCCGACCGGTCGGATTCGAACACGATGCGCCGGCCATCGGGCGAGTAGGACCCGCCGATGTCGATGCCGGGGCTGTCGGTCAGCCGCACGGGCGAACCGCCGCCGCTGGCCGATACGCGGTAGATGTCGGTGTTGCCGGCGGTCGCCATCGAATAGAGGATATAGCGCCCGTCGGGCGACCAGCGCGGCGCGAATGTCGGATTGCTCGACTGCGTGATCAACGTCTGGCGGCCCGACTGGATGTCGTAGACATAGATGCGCGGATTGCCGTCCGAATAGGACAGGTACGCGATCTTGGAATAGTCGGGCGAATAGCGCGGGGTAAGCGCGGTGGTCGACCCGCTGGTGATGAAGCGATGGTTCGCGCCGTCCGAATCCATGATGGCCAGCCGCTTGCGGCGATTACCCTTGGGACCGGTCTCGGCGATATAGGCGATGCGGCTGTCGAAGAACGGGTCCTCGCCCGACAGGCGCGAATAGATCATGTCGGCGCATTTGTGCGCGGCGCGGCGCCAGTCGGCGGGCGCGACGACATAGCCCTCGCGCACCAGCTCGCTGCCAAGCTGCACGTCGTAGAGATAGCAGCCGACCGTCAGCTGGTTGTTCGCCGCGGCGGTCACATAGCCATGGACCAGCATGTCGGTGCCCAGCGGACGCCACCGGCCGAACTGCGGATTGGTCGCCTCGGAAAAGGTGATGGTCGGCAGGCGGTCGGGGCCGACGGGCTTGAACAGACCGTTGTTCTGCAGGTCGGCGGTGATGATGCGCGCCAGTTCGACGCCGAGCTTCGAAGTCGTCTGCGGCGCGGCGGGGGTGGGCTGGTCGCGGTCGGTCGGAAAGGCCGGGATGGCGATGCCAAGATCCTGCCACTCGCTCTCGTCCGAAACCGATCCGGTAAGGCCGCCTGTATCCTGCGCGGCGGCGGGAACGGCGACAAGCGCGACGGCGGCAGCGATCAGGCCGACGAACTGGGGCCGGTTGGCTTTGAGCATCCTAGAGTCTCCGGTCGAAACGGAACGCGTCCACGCGTTTCCAGCTATCGTAATATTCTGAAGGAAGATCGAAGGGCGCTGCAAGCTGCACCGCCCTGATGGCGAGTTCGGCGTGGCGGTCGGCCTGCGCCCGGTTGGCATCGGTAATGCCCGATTGCGACACGACCTCGGGACGGCCGGCAAGGCTGCCGTCGCGGTTCATGCGCCATGACAGCACGGTCACGAGCTTTTCCGAATCCGCGCCCTGCGGCGCGGTCCAGTGCGGCTTGAGCGCGCGTGCGATGGCGGACGACAGCGAGGCCGCCGTCGCGGGCCCGGCGCGTTCGGCCGGCTGGTCGCGGTCCGATCCGCTGCCGCCGGTGCCCGAAAGGAAGTCCGACCCGATCCGGCTGCCGGTCGCTTCCTGCCGTTCGCGCGGCTGCTGCCGCTGCTGCTTGGGGGTCGGTCGCGGTTCGGGCTGGCGCGCCTTGGGCTGCGGCGCAGGGGTGGGG
>JAPYSD010000082.1 GCA_029936705.1 Croceicoccus sp.
CTCCAATTGCGGAGTTTGTTCGGGAAGCAGGCTTCGCATGCCAAGAGGTCCTGAGTGCAAGGCAATTGGCTGAGCGCGGCACTCCGTTAGAGGTTTTCAAAATTGATTGTTCGGATGGCCATTCGTTCCAAGCGACCATGTTGGACGGACGAAGTTTTATAAAGCCATGGACCGGAAAAATTTTTGGAAAATGATTGCAAACAATGACCGACCGTAAAACCCTCCAGATCAAGCCTGCGTCCGAGCAGGACGATGCCGCGCCCGCGATTCGCAAGAAGGGTCGGGGCTGGGAGATCAGCGAGACGCGGCTCGACACGCTGCATGACCGGGCGCGCGAGATGCGGCGGCATCCGTCCGAGGCGCACAAGGCGCTGGCCGCGAAATTCGCCGAGGCCGATTTGGGCAAATACAGCTTCAAACGCTTTGCCGTGGTCGGGTCGGCCATCGTCGATTTCAACTGCCACAACCTGGGCATGGCGATCGACATCGACGAGGAGGGCGAGAACGAAGCGCTCGCCACGCGGCGCGACAAGAGCCTCGAGGCCGTGGGCATCAAGGTGATGCGCCTGAAGGCGAGCGACATCCTTGAGAACATGGACGCCGTGCTCGACCGGATCACTGCCGGCATGCGCATACGCATCGGCGAACGGCGCGAGGCGCGCGCACGACATTTCGAACAGAAGCGCGGGACGGGGCAAGGCTACAAACCCCGCAATTTCCGCGATGGACCGAAAGAATACTGATGCTGAAAATTGAAAACCTCCATGCCGAAATCGACGGCAAGCAGATCCTCAACGGCCTGACGCTGGAAGTCGGCGCGGGCGAGGTGCATGCGATCATGGGCCCCAATGGCGCGGGCAAGTCGACGCTGGCCTATGTGCTGGGCGGCCGTCCGGGCTATGAGGTGACGCAGGGTAGCGTGACCTTCAATGGGCAGGACATGTTCGATCTGGAGCCGCATGAGCGTGCGGCTGCCGGGCTGTTCCTGGGCTTCCAGTACCCGGTCGAGATTCCGGGTGTCTCCAACGTGCAGTTCCTGCGCGAGGCGCTGAATTCGCAGCGCAAGGCGCGGGGCGAAGAGCCGCTGACCGGCGGCGAGTTCCTCAAGCTCGCCAAGGAAAAGGCGGGGCTGCTGAAGCTCGACATGGACATGCTGAAGCGCAACGTGAACGTCGGCTTCTCGGGCGGCGAGAAGAAGCGCGCCGAAATGGTGCAGATGGGCATCCTCGACCCGAAGCTGGCCGTGCTGGACGAGACCGACTCCGGCCTCGACATCGATGCGCTGCGCACGGTGGGCGAGGGGATCAATTCGATCATGCGCGCGCCCGACAAGGCGGTGCTGCTGATCACCCACTACCAGCGGCTGCTGGATTACGTGCAGCCCGACAAGGTGCATATCCTGGCGAAGGGCCGGATCGTGAAGACCGGCGGGCCGGAACTGGCGGTCGAGCTTGAGCGCGAGGGTTACGAGGCGGTCGCATGAGCGATGTAGCCATCCTTCCGACCACCCGTGACGAGGACTGGCGCTATGCCGATCCCGCCGCGCTGCGGGGCCTGACCGCCAAGACGCTGGACGACTGGCACGATCTGACGCTGGCCGCCGGTGAGGCGCAGGTGCAGACCTATGTGCTCGACGATGCGAAGCCCGGCGTGACGCGCGTGCGGCTGACGCTGGGCGAGGGCGCGCGGGCCGAGATCTATGCCATCGCTTCGGCCAGCGACTACACGCGGCTGGAGGTCGAGGTGACGCTGGCGCGCGGCGCGCATTTCGAATTCGGCGGCGTGACCATCGGGGGCGGCGAGGTGACCCGCGAGTTCGTGACCCGCGTGCGCCATGCCGAGCCGGAAGCGACCAGCAACCAGACCATCCGCGCCGTCCACTGGAACCGGGCCACCGGCAATTTCCTGGGCCGGATCGAAGTGGTGAAGGACGCGCAGAAGACCGATGCGGCGCAGAATTTCCGCGCCATCCTGCTGGAAAAGGGCGCGAGCGCGAATACCAAGCCGGAACTGGAAATCTTTGCCGACGACGTGAAATGCGCCCACGGCGCCGCCATCGGCGCGCTGGACGACAGCGCCGGTTACTACATGGCCGCGCGCGGCATCCCGCCGCATGTCGCCCGCCGCCTGCAGGTGCAGGCCTTCGTCGCCGACGCTTTCGTCGCGATGGAGGACGAGACCCTGGCCGAGAACATGCTGGCACGGGTCCTGGGCCGGCTGGAGGACGCGGCGCTATGACGACCGACCTGCTTTCCCGGAAAGCCGATTTCCCCGGCATGGTGACCGCCGACGGCAAGCCGTGGCATTACCTCGACACCGCGGCGACCGCGCAGAAGCCGCAGATGGTGGTCGACGCGATGAGCCGCGCGCTGGGCCGCGATTACGCGACCGTGCACCGCGGCGTCTATGGCCGCAGCGCCGAGATGACGCTGGGTTATGAAGCCGCGCGCCGCCGTGTGGCGGGCTTCGTCGGGGCGAAGGAGGACGAGATCGTCTTCACCCGCGGGGCGACCGAGGCGATCAACCTGGTTGCCGCGACCTGGGGTGCAGCAAACCTGAAGGCGGGCGACCGCATCCTGCTGTCGGTGCTGGAGCATCATTCCAACATCGTGCCGTGGCAATTGCTGCGCGAGCGGACGGGTGTGGAGATCGACGTCTGCCCGCTAACCGAGGATGGGCGCATCGACATCGATGCTGCGCGGCAGATCGTTGATAAGAGGCACAAATTGCTGGCGCTGTCGCATGTGTCGAACGTGCTGGGTTCGCGGCTGGACGTGGCCGCCGCCGCCGAACTGGCGCGGTCGGTGGGGGCCAGGCTGCTGCTGGACGGGTGCCAGGCGGTGCCACGCATGAACGTCGACGTTGCAGCATTGGGCTGCGATTTCTACGTGTTCTCGGCGCACAAGCTGTATGGCCCGACGGGCATCGGCGCGCTGTGGGCACGGCAGGAATTGCTGCAGGCGATGCCGCCCTATCAGGGTGGCGGTTCGATGATCGACCGCGTGACGTTCGACAAGACGACATGGGCCGACCCGCCCCAGCGGTTCGAGGCAGGCACGCCCGCGATAACCGAGGCGATCGCCTTTGCCGCCGCCGTCGATTACGTTCAGCAGATCGGCATGGACGCGGCGGAGCGGCACGAGAACGCGCTGACCGCCAAGGCGCGCGAGGAGCTGGGACGGATCAATTCGCTGCGCCTGTACGGGCCAGAGGATAGCGCGGGCATCGTCAGTTTCACGATGGACGGCATTCACCCGCACGATCTGGGCACCATATTGGATGAAGAGAATGTCGCCATCCGCGCCGGCCATCACTGCGCGCAGCCGCTGATGGATCACCTGGGCGTACCGGCCACGGCCCGCGCCAGTTTCGGCATCTATTCGGATGAGGACGATATTGCCGCGCTGATCCGCGGCATCGAACGCACGATAAGGATTTTCGGCTGATGGATAGCCCTGAGAACCAGAACAACGACATCCGCGACGATGGCCGCGTGGTCGCCCCGTCGCCCTTTGACGAGATGCGGCCCGCTGCCGAATCGGTCGAAAGCGTCGAGCAGCCCCGCCGCGCGCGCGTGCAGGATGCGGTCGACGAACCCGCGCCCGAACCTGCCGGTGAGAAGCTGGAGCGCAAGAAGGACTACCTCGAGGGTTTCCTCAAGGAACGTCCGCAGGGCGTGTCGGGCAACGAGCCGGGCGGCGAATTGTACGAAAGCGTGATCGCCGCGCTGAAGGAGATCTACGACCCGGAGATCCCGGTCAATATCTACGACCTGGGCCTGATCTACGCGGTCGAGATTACCGAGGACGGCCACGCCAACGTGAACATGACGCTGACCACGCCGCACTGCCCCGTGGCCGAATCCATGCCCGGCGAAGTCGAGCTGCGCGTCGGTTCGGTGCCGGGCATCGGCGATGCGGAAGTCAATCTTGTCTGGGATCCGCCGTGGGACCCGCAGAAGATGAGCGACGAGGCGAAACTCGAACTGGGAATGCTGTGATGAGCGAGACCAAGACCAGACCCGCCCCCAAGGCCGCCGTGACGCTGACCCCCGGCGCCGAGCAGCGCATCGCCGACCTGATGGCGCGCGCGCCCGAAGACGCGATCGGCGTGAAGCTGTCCACCCCGCGCAGGGGGTGTTCGGGCCTTGCCTATTCGGTCGATTACGTGACCGAGGAGCAGGCGTTCGACGAGAAGATCGAGACCCCCGGCGGTACCTTTTACATCGACGGCGCCTCGGTGCTCTACCTGATCGGCAGCGTCATGGACTGGCGCGAGGACGACTTCCAGGCCGGTTTCGTGTTCGAGAATCCCAATGCCACGGGCAGCTGCGGCTGCGGCGAGAGCTTTACCGTCTGATCACCCGGCGGGCGGATCGCCGCCTGCTAGAAAGTGCAGCAAGGCGCGGTCGTATTCGTCGATCTCGCCATTCGCCTCGACCTGCGCGTCCAGCCATGCTTTTTCGCTGGCCGTGACTTCGGCTTCGGCCGCGACCTGTGCATCGTGGTCGGGCGTGCCGACGTTCTTGCGACCGAACACCACGCCCGCGCTGTTCGGCACGGCCTTGACCATGCGCGCCATGAAGCGGCCCACGCCGCTGCCGGTATCGGTCATGAAGGCGTTCAGTTCGGCGGCCCGCTCGCGGCTGATCTGCGCATTGTCCGATGTCCAGCCCTGCAAATAATTGCCGACGCCCTGCACGAACAGGCGTTTCCACCCGCTTGCGTTGTCCGCGCCCAGCGCCGCGTCCTTGATACGGAACAGCAGTTCCGCCTCGCGCTGGCTGATTGCGGCGGGGCGGTCGCTGGCCTGTCCGAACAGCACGCGGCGCAGCAGCGCGACTTCCGCCTCGCTGACATGGGTGTCGGACAATTCGCCGCCGCCCGAGAAATCCGACCCGAAGCGCGTCGGGCCGGTGCCCGTCAGCACTTCGCGTTCGATCTGGTCGAGGACGAAGGTCTTCAGCCTTTCGGGCACGTTCTTCGCCCGCTCGATCACGCGGGTCAGCAGTTCCAGCTCTGCCATCGAATCGATCTGCCCGTCGCGGCTGACCTGTTCGATCAGCCAGTCGGCCTGGTCCTCGGCCATGTAGCCGCGCGGTTCCTGGCGGTTCAGCAGATATTCGCCCAGCGCCTCGACGAAGAAGTCGGTCCATGCCGCGCTGCGCCCCTTGGCCTGATGGCCAAGCGCCTGATTGATCGCGAAAATCGCTTCCGCCTCTTGCGGCGAGATCGTACCGTCGCACCAGCCGCTGCGCCGCAGGTCGAGCAATTCGGCGTCGGTGATGATCCCGTCGCGCGCAGCCTGCGCGGCGATGTCCTGAAAGCTGATCGTCATGCGTGTTGCCATAGCCCCCGTTGATCCGGGCTCCAGCTATCGCGCATCACGGTTAAGACGGGGTTAGCGGCCCCTAGCGCTTGCGCATGGCGGCGATGCAGGCGGCGCGGTCCACGTCCTGCCCGTCGCTGCGCCGTGCCTCGACCCAGGTCGCGGTCTCCGCCGCGCCCTGCCGCGGCGGATAGAGGAACACGTCGAGCACGCAGCGCGTGCCGGTGAACTGCATCTTGCGCGCGTCTGCTTCCCACACGTCGAGGCGGGGGGTGCCGAACTGGCGGATCAGCCCGTCGGCATCGGCCCCGATCACGCCCTGCAGGCCGGGTCCCGTCATGACCCTAGCAGTGCGAAAGCCGGTCGGCGGCGTGGCCGGGGCCTGCTGCGGAGGGATGGGCTGGCTGGCGGCGGGGCGCGCGGGGCGCGTCTGCTTGACCGAGGGTGCGCAGGCGGCCAGCGCGGGCACGAGTGCCAGCGCGGCGATCAAATTGCCTCGAATTCTAAAGGGCATCATGGCCGTGTGGGGTTTTCCCGGCTCTGCGCGCGGCGGCGCGGTGGACAAGGTGGGTTGCGGCTGCCGCGCCCAGGAAAGGCGCCAGCAGGTTCGCGACCGGAATGGCGAGCAGCCCTACCACCGCCAATCCCAGCAGGAAACGGGTGGATGCGGCGAGAGGTGCAATAGCTCCGCCTGTCCGGCCGGGGTCTTCCGCGCCGGACGGTTTCGGGTGCCGCGCCCACACCATGTCCTGCAGTTCGCGGCCCAGCAGGAAGGCGTTGACCGTGATGAACACGATCGCGGTGCCGACCCCGGTGACCGCCAGCGCCAGCGCGACCGGCAATGCCAGCGCATTGATGGCCAGCGCCCGCAGCGCGCCCCGCAGCGCCATGGACACTTCCTCTGCCAGCGGAATGTCGCGCGGTGTGAAAGCGGGGTAGTGCCGTTCCTCGACCAGCGAGACGATATCGTCGGCAAAGAAATTGAGCACCGCCATCGCGACAATCCGCCATGCAAGCCACGCGGACAGCACCGCCGTGATCACCGCGACCAGGTGGCCCAGCCCCGCGATCAGCGCATTGTCGGTCCCCGCCAGCCACGCGATCCCGGCTTCGAAGGCGGTGAAGCCCGCCCACAGCACCAGCGCCAGCAGCACCAGCGACACCAGCGCGCTTTTCACCAGCACGCCGATCACGCGCCGGTCCGCCATCTGCGCCGCGCCCAGCGCGAACGCGCCGGGGATCGACAGCGATTGCAGCGCCTTGTCCGTCAGGCCGGAAAATGTCTCGGATGGAACCTGCATGGTCCGAAAGGGTAGATGGGCTGAAGGTCTTGCTGTCAACGACTTCCGCCGATAGCCAGACCGCCATCCACGATCCCGGCGCCGCCCCCCGTGCGCCGGGCTTCTTTCCTTGAGGATTAAAATGACCGAACCCCGCTTCGACGTTCTCGCCATCGGCAATGCGATCGTGGACGTGATTGCCAGCTGCGACGATGGATTCCTGGCCGAACACACGCTGGACAAGGGCGCGATGCGCCTTGTCGACACGGCCGAGGCCGAGGCGCTGTACGCCAACATGGGCCCGGGGCGCGAGGTTTCGGGCGGGTCGGCCGCCAATACCTGCGCGGGGCTGGCCGCGCTGGGCAGCCGCTGCGCGTTCATCGGCCAGGTCGCGAACGACCAGCTGGGCAGCGTGTTCGCGCATGACATCCGCTCTGCCGGCATCCATTACGCCACTGCCCCGCGCGAGGGTGAGCCGCCCAGCGCGCGCTGCCTGGTGCTGGTGACGCCCGACGGGCAGCGCACGATGAGCACCTTCCTCGGCGCCTCGCAATATCTGTCGGCGGCGGCAATCGATCCCGAACTGGTCGCCAATGCGCGCGTGCTCTACCTCGAAGGCTATCTGTGGGACCCGGACGAGCCGCGCACCGCGATGCAGGGCGCGATCGAATGTTCGCGCGAAGCCGGGCGCGAGGTGGCCTTCACCCTGTCCGACGCGTTCCTGCTGGACCGCCACGGCGACGAATTCCGCGCCATGATCGAGAAGGGCGAGATCGACATATTGTTCGCGAACGAGGGCGAGGCGATGGCGCTGACCGGCACCGACGACCTGGAAAAGGCGATCAAGTGGCTGGCGCCCAAGCTGCCGGTGTTGGTGGTGACGCGCAGCGAGAACGGTGCGCTGGCCATTCGCGGCGACGAGCGCGTCGAGGTCCCTGCCGAGCCGGTGGGCGAAGTGATCGACACGACCGGCGCGGGCGACAGCTTTGCCGCGGGCTTCCTGCACGGCCATGTCCAGGGCAAGAGCCTTGAGGATTGCCTGACGCTGGGCGCGGTCGCCGCGGCCGAGATCATCAGCCATTACGGCGCCCGGCCCGAGGCGAACCTGTACGAACTGGCGAAGAAGCGGCTGGGCTAGCGCTTCAGCTTTTCGCCTCGCGCGCGATTTCGCGCCAGCCGATGTCGCGGCGGCAGAAGCCGGTCGGAAAGTCGATTGCATCGACCGCCCGGTAGGCTGCCGCCTGCGCCTCGGTGACATTGGCGCCGCTGGCGGTGACGTTCAGCACGCGCCCTCCGTTTGCGACCAGCGTCTCGCCGTCCATCTTCGTGCCCGCGTGAAAGACCTTGGCCCCGGTCGCTTCGGCCGTGTCCAGCCCGCGAATCGCGCCGCCCTTTTCGGGCGTGTCGGGATAGCCGCTGGCCGCCATCACCACGGTCAGCGCGGCTTGATGCGACAGGCGCGGCGGGCGCAGCGCCGACAGGCGGTATTCCGCCGCCGCCAGCAGCAGTTCGCCCAGATCGTCCTCCAGCCGCATCATCAGCACCTGGCATTCCGGATCGCCGAAGCGGCAATTGTACTCGATCAGCTTCGGGCCTTCCTTCGTCAGCATCAGCCCGGCGTAGAGCACGCCGCAATAGGGCGTGCCGCGATTGGCCATGCCGTTGACGGTCGGGGCGATGATCCTCTCGATCACCTCGCCCTCCAGCAGGCCGGTCAGCACCGGGGCGGGGCTGTAGGCGCCCATGCCGCCGGTGTTGGGGCCGCTGTCGCCTTCGCCCACGCGCTTGTGATCCTGCGCCGATCCGAAGGGGACGATGGTGCTGCCGTCGGTCAGCGCGAAGAAGCTGGCTTCCTCGCCGGTCAGGAATTCCTCGATCACCACGCTGGCGCCGGCGCTGCCGAAGCGGCCGCCGAAGATGTCCTCGACCGCTTCGCGCGCTTCGTCGGCGCTTTCGGCGATGATCACGCCCTTGCCCGCGGCAAGGCCGTCGGCCTTGATCACGACGGGGATGGTGAAGCGGTCCAGCGCGGCCAGCGCCTCGTCCAGGCTTTCGGCCTTGGCATAGGCGGCGGTGGGAATGTCCATCTCGTCGCACAGCGCCTTGGTGAAGGCCTTGGACCCTTCGAGCTGGGCCGCCGCCGCGCTGGGGCCGAACACCGCGATGCCGCCGCCGCGCAGATCGTCGGCAAGCCCCGCGACCAGCGGTGCCTCTGGCCCTACGACGACCAGGCCGATCTCGCGCTCTTCGCAAAAGCGCAGGACCTGTGCATGATCGGTCACGTCCAGCGTGACGAGCGCGGCATATTCGGCCATGCCCGGATTGCCCGGGGCGGCGAACAAACGGTCGCCGTTCTGCAACAGCCGGGATTGCGCCAGCTTCCATGCCAGCGCATGTTCGCGCCCGCCCGAGCCGATCAAGAGGATGTTCATTGCCGCGCAATTCCTATGATAATCTTGGCGATAATTCCGCCGATGGCGAAGACGCGCCGCTCCTAGCGCGGCAGCGCCCGGGCGACAACGCCGAGCCGCTCACCGTGTCCGAAATCTCGAACGCGCTGAAGCGCACGGTGGAGGACCGCTTTGGCCACGTGCGGCTGCGCGGCGAATTGTCGGGCGTGAAACGCGCGGCAAGCGGGCACATGTATGCGTGCCTGAAAGACGATAATGCCGTCATCGACGCGGTGATGTGGCGCGGCAATGCGCAGCGCCTGTCGTTCCGGCCCGAGGACGGGATCGAGGTGGTCGCGACCGGCAAGGTCACCACCTATCCGGGGCGCAGCAAGTACCAGATCGTCGTCGATTCGATGGAGATCGCTGGCGAGGGCGCTTTGCTGGCGCTGCTGGAAAAGCTAAAGGCAAGGCTGGACGCCGAGGGGCTGTTCGCGCCCGAACGCAAGCGGCGGCTGCCGTTCCTGCCGCAGGTGATCGGCGTGGTGACATCGCCCACCGGGTCGGTGATCCGCGACATATTGCACCGGCTGGCGGACCGCTTTCCCAGCCGGGTGCTGGTCTGGCCGGTGATGGTGCAGGGCAAGGGGGCGGCAGAGCAGGTCGCGGCGGCGGTGCGGGGTTTCGGCGCGATCCCCTCGGGCGGCGCGGTGCCGTGTCCCGACGTGCTGATCGTCGCGCGCGGCGGCGGCTCGATCGAGGATCTGTGGGCCTTCAACGAGGAAGTGGCGGTGCGCGCCATCGCGGAAAGCCCGATTCCCGTCATTTCCGCCGTGGGGCACGAGACCGATACCACGCTGGCCGATTACGCCGCCGACCTGCGCGCGCCGACGCCGACCGCGGCTGCCGAGCTGGCCGTGCCGGTGCGCGCGGAGCTGCTGAACATGCTGGCCGAACTGGGCCTGCGCAAGCGGCGCGGGGTGCAGCGGCCCGTGCTGCTGGCGCGCGAGCGGCTGGAGAACTGGAGCCAGCGCCTGCCCGATCCGCGTGCCATCGTGGCCGAGCGCGGGCAGCGCATCGACGACCTGGGCGAGCGGCTGCGGCGCGGGCTGGCC
>JAPYSD010000083.1 GCA_029936705.1 Croceicoccus sp.
GGACAAGATCCTCGCCCCCAGACACCCAGCTTGCGATAGTGCCGGTGGCCATGTCGAACGCTATCGCGCCGCCGTCCGTTGCGACCGACAGCGTTTCGCCGCTTTGCGTGACGCTCGGCGCCGGGCCGGACGCAGCGGCGAGCCCGGACCGTTCCGACAGCACGAATTGTTCGAAGGCGACCACGTCACCCTGACCGACCATCAGAATGGCACCTTGCCGCGCCCTCGCCTCGACAGTCAGGACACGCTCGCCATCGCCCATTCCGATGGAAACATCGCGCGGCAGGGCAAGCGAAGCGGTTTCGCCAGCCTTTATGTCGGGAACCGATAATGTGCCATCGGCGATTCGCACGCCTTCGCGCTCCAGCTTCCAGGCAAAATCGAAGCCTGACAGGTCGCGGAAATCATGGCGGTTGGTGACATTCAGTTGCCGCCCGTCCAGCGCGAAGGCGATCGGCTGATAGACATGTTTCAGCTGGGCCGCGTGCGGATTGAGCGTGCGGTCGGCCTGGATGATGCCGTTGGCCAGGAAATTGTCCCAGTCGGGACGCGGCCCTGGTCCGAAATCGCCGCCATAGGCCTGGAAGACACGCCCGTCCGGGGCGGTCTTGTTCAGCGTCTGGTCGACCCAGTCCCATACGAAACCGCCCTGCAGGACCGGATATTTGTAGATCGCATCCCAGTATTCGTGGAGATTCCCAAGGCTGTTGCCCATGGCATGCGCATATTCGACCTCGATCAGCGGCTGCTGGTTGGGCCCTTCGGCATAGGCGATCAGTTCGTCCACCTTGTAGTACATCGGGACGAACACATCGCTGTAGGGCGCCATGGTAAGCGCGGGCAAGCGCTGCGCCTCTGCCGGACGATAGATGACCGGCCGCGTCGGATCGATCGCTTCCACTGCTGCCTTGGCCTCGATGAACGCGGGGCCGCCCCCGGCCTCGTTGCCAAGCGACCACATGATGATCGACGGGTGGTTGCGGTCGCGTTCGACCATGCGGGTCGCGCGCTCGACATGCGCGTGGATCCATTCGGGCTTGCGCCCCAGCTCGTATTCCTCCGCGGCATTCTCGTTCATGCCGATCTGGAAATATTCGTGCGATTCCACATTGGCCTCATCCATCACGTAGAGGCCGTAGCGATCGCTCAGCTCGTAGAGATAGGGATCGTTGGGATAGTGGGACGTGCGCACCGCATTGACGTTCAGCGTCTTCATCAGGCGAATGTCTTCTTCCATCGATTCCCGGCTGACCACTCGGCCGGTTTCCGGGTCGTGCTCGTGCCGGTTGACCCCGCGGATCGTGACAGGCTTGCCGTTGACCAGCAGCTGCTTGTTGCGGATTTCGACCGTGCGGAAGCCGATCGGCCGAACGATCGCTTCCAGCACCTCGCCATTCGCGCCGCGAAGCACGGCCTCCAGATCGTAAAGCCTGGGGTTCTCCGCGCTCCAAGGCTCGATGCCCGGTAGCGTGCCGGCAAAGGCGATGTCCCTGTTCCCGCCTATGGTCCTGCGCTCGGCAAAAATCTCGCGCGCGCCGTCGCGAACCCGCAAATCGATCGAGCCTCCCGCGGCTGCACTGCTTACCGTGAAGCCGGTCGACAGCGTGCCGGTCGATCCTGCCGCAGTCCAGCCCGCACCGATTTCGACATCGGCGATATGCGCGTCGGGGCGGGCGTAAAGATAGATATCCCGCTCAGGCCCGGACAGCATCCACATGTCCTGATCTTCAAGATAGCTTCCGTCGGAATAGCGATAGACCTCGAACGCGATCTCGTTGCGGCCTTCGCGCAAGAGGTCGGTCACGTCGAATTCGGCGGGCAGCTTGGAATCCTCGCTATAGCCGGCCAGTTCGCCGTTCACCCAGACATAATAGGCGGAGCTTACCGCGCCGAAATGCAGGATGACCTGCTTATCTTCGCCCGCGAAGCCGGGCGGCAAGTCGAACGCTCGGCGGTAGGAGCCGACGGGATTGTCATCCTTGGGCGTGCGTGGCTGGTCCGGTTCGAATACATATTCGATATTGACGTAGAGCGGGGTGCCATACCCCGCCAGCTCCCAGTTGCCAGGCACCGCGATCCGGTCCCATCCCGACACGTCGAAGGACGGATCCTGGAAGCCGACGGGCCGCGTAGAGGGATTCGGCGCGAAATTGAACGCCCAGTCGCCATTGAGAAGAAGGAAACGATCCGAGGCCGAGCGGTCGCCTGCGCGCGCGGCTTCCAGCGTTTCATACGCGAAATAGCTCGACCGCATGGGCAAGCGGTTGATGCCGTTCACCTCGGGATCTTCCCACGGAACGGCGGCCGTGGAGGCTTCCTTGATCGGCGCGCGCGTCACGCCATCCTGGCCCATGGTCGCACAGGCGGAAAGTGCAAGTGCAGATACCGTGCTGATGGCCATTCGGACCGACTTGAACCGTTGCATAACCATTTCCCTCGCCCCTGCCACACCCAAGCTGACCTGTTCACCGGATGCCATCGTTCGCGATCCTCGGCCTTCAACGGACTTCGACTGGCGTTTCGATCGCCGCCGGCTCGATCGAACCGGCAGCACTGCCAATAATCTCTACCGTTGCGCGCGCATGGATCGCATCCGCTGCATTGCCGACCATCAACTCAATTTCGCCCGCATCGACGGTCCACCCCGCGCCCGGCTTCCAATATAGGAACTGCTGGGCGGAAAGCGTGAAGGTCACCGTCCTGGTTTCCCCCGGTGCAAGGGTCACGCGCTTGTAGCCGCGCAGCTGCGCGACGGGGCGCGAAGTGCTGGCAACCGGATCGCGCATGTAAAGCTGAACCACCTCGTCACCGGTGCGTTTGCCGGTATTGGTGACCGGAACGGACACGGTCAACGAGCCACCTTCCGCCGGTATCTCCCTTGCACCGAAGACGGCATCGCCAAATTCGAAATCCGTATAGCTCAGCCCATAACCGAACGCGTAGAGCGGCCCCACCGGGATATCGATGTAGCGCGACGACAGCTCGTCCGGGTCGGGCTGACCCGGGCGGCCGCTGGGCAAGTGATCGTAATTGACCGGCACCTGGCCCGTGGTGCGCGGAAGCGAGGCTGGAAGCTTCGCCCCGGGATTGACCTCGCCCAGCAATGTGCGGGTCAGCGCGGGGCCTGCCTCGACACCAAGATACCAGCCATAGAGCACGGCGTCGGCCAGTTCGGAGACCTCGGGAATGGCCATCGGACGGCCGGTCATGATGATTGCCACGATCGGTTTCCCGGTTGCGGCCACTGCCCTGAGCAGTTCCAGCTGGTCGCCGGAGAGCTCGATCGAGGCACGGCTGTGCCCCTCGCCCGACTGTCTGTCGTGCTCCCCAAGTGCGAGGACCACGACATCGGCCTGCGCCGCGGCAGCGACGGCGGCGGCAATATCCGACGCGGGGCCATCGGGCCGGACATGCACCGCGGGCGTATAGCTCACGCCCGAACGCGCCTTCTGCAGGGCGGTGCGCAGGGTGATCACGTCCTGGGGATCGCCTTGCGCATGCCACGGCCCCAGTTGAGCAGCGCCGTCATCGGCCAGCGCACCGATCAGCGCGACCCGTCCCGCCTTCGCGGCCAGCGGAAGGAGATCGCCGTCGTTCTTGAGCAGCACGATCGACTTCTCCGCCGCATTGCGCGCCTTGGCACGGTTTTCGTCTGTCAGGATCCATTCCTGCTCGCGCGCGGGGACATTGTAGCGATAGGGATCGGCGAACAGGCCAAGATCGCGCTTCGCCTTGAGCACGCGGATCACGGATTCGTCCAGCCGCGCCATCAGCGCTGGGTCGTTCCGGACCGCGGCGACCATGTCCTTGGCGTAGATGTCGGCCACCATGTCGACGTCGACACCGGCCTCCAGCGCCAGCTTGCCGGCATCCGCACGATCACCCGCATAGCCGTGAACCAGCATCTCGGCGATCGAGCGCCAGTCCGAGACCAGGACCCCGTCCCATCGCCACTCGCCGCGAAGAATATCCCGCAGCAGCTGGGCATTACCGGTGGCGGGCACGCCGTTGAGCGTGTTGAAGGACGTCATGAAACTGCGCGACCCCGCATCCGCGGCTGCGCGGAACGGCGGCAGATAGACCTCGCGCAGCGTCGCTTCGCTCATTTCGGCCCCGGCATAGTCGCGACCTCCCTCGGCAGCGCCGTAGGCTGCGAAGTGCTTGGTCGTCGCCATGACGGTGTCGCTGCGTGACAGGTCATTGCCCTGAAAACCGCGCACCTGCGCTTCGGCCATGCGGCTGCCGAGGTAGGCGTCTTCACCCGCCCCCTCGACGATCCGGCCCCAGCGGGGATCACGCGCGATGTCCACCATCGGGGCGAAAGTCCAGTGCACCCCGATGGCCGCGGCTTCGCGCGCGGCGACGCGGGCGTGATCCTCGGCGACCGATGGATCGAAGCTTGCCGCCATGCCCAGGGGCACCGGGAAGATGGTACGGTAGCCATGGATGACATCCATCGCGAACAGCAGCGGGATGCCAAGACGACTCTCCTCGACCGCGATGCGCTGATATTCGCGTAGCTCGGCAGCGCCGCCGCCATTCAGATAGGAGCCGATGGAGCCCGAGCGGATCGCCGCAAGCTCGTCTTCCTTCATGTTGCTGTTGAGGCTCTGCTCGCCGCCCGCCGCCCGCTGAACCAGCTGACCAAGCTTTTCCTGCACGGTCATCCGGGCAAGCAGCGCGTCGAGATCGATGTCCCCCGCATTGGCCGAAACGCCGGGCGCATCTTGCGCCAACGCCATGCCCGGTTCCAGCGTCGCCAGCGTGATGGCAAACGCCATACCCGTGCCAACCGCCGTGGAACGCCACCAGCCCTTCTTCATCGCACTCTCCCACCGCCGACACGTAAGGCCAGTCAATTATAGTACTAATAGTACTTTCGTGGAAATGGGCTTGAGTCAACCCCCGCACCGACCAGCACAGAAGGAGGATAAGAGTTCATTTTGGCCGGCCATACGTCGCTGAATACCGCCGTCGCTGCGCTCGAAATATGCGTCGAGTTGGCAGCCCGATGGGCCCGTCCTTGCTCTAATTGTAGGACAAGTTTCGCATCAGGGGTTTGGGCTACCCCAGATATAGCGAAGCCGTCAGACAGATAGCGAAGTCTTACCAAGCACCGGCAAGGAAGCGATCGTCGCAAGGAACTTCCTGCGCGCTTTGATGGATCGAACCACTCTTACGCCTGCGAAAACCGCGATCGGTATGAGAATTGAGTTGGAAGGCCGGGCCGGTTAGCCTCGGCTCTGGCTCGCGGCGGAACGCCAGCCAGCCGCCGAGCTGCTTTAGGAATGGTAGCGGAGGAGGGACTTGAACCCCCGACACGCGGATTATGATTCCGCTGCTCTAACCAGCTGAGCTACTCCGCCCCGAAGGGTGCCGTGCGACCTGAAAACAGGCGCTTTGCATCCGGCAGGCGCGCCTCTTAGGGGCAGCGCGCACGGCGGTCAATACGCCATGTGCAGGGTTTTTGCCTGCGACCGCGATCGGCCTTCATTCCCTTCCGCGCAAGGGCCAGCGGCCGGCCTCTTCCCATGGGCCGCCTCGGTAGTAATGCGCCTCAAGCGCGGGGATCGCGAAGTCCTTCGGCTGGAAATCCGGGGTGAGCTGGGCCTGCAATGCGCGGGCGTCGTGCGGGCTGACCTTGTTCTGGATCGTGATGTGAAAACGCGGGCGATTCTGATCCTGCGCGGTCAGGCAGCCGTCAAAGCGGTCGGCGATGATCTCGCGCAGTTCCATCAGTGCGTCGCTTTCCACGGCAATCGCCGTGCCCCTCCCCAGTGAAACGATCCCCGCCAGCCGCGCCCGCGGCGGCGCGTGATGCGCGGCAAGGTCCGCGATCAGCGCGCGCAGCTCGCCCTCGATCGAGGGAGGCAACGCGTGGAACAGCGTCAGATGGGCGGACAGGACGTTGCGTTCCGGCGGGAAATGGGCGCGGCGAAGCGTATCGGCAGGGCCAAAGATGGCTGGCGGAAGCGCGGCGGTGACGATGATGGGATAGGCCATGGCGCCCTTATGGCAGTTGTTGCGAAACTGAACGAGGGGGCGGCGCCTGGAGGGGGAAATGCGCCGCCCCCTCGTTCAAACGGCCTCTTGAAGGGCCGATCCTTTATTCGCACAGTCAGGCGGCGTGCTGCAGGGCCGAGGGACTGTTGGCTCTGCAAGCATGGGCAGATTGACCGCCTACTGTATTATCCAAACGTACCGGGCTGAAAACGCGTTCCGCATTTGCGAAACGGTTGGTCGCTAAACCGGAACGGCTGGTGCCCATATACCGATTGATGAGCCACGATAGAGGCGAATCGGCACGCGAAACTCACCATTTGCGCGTAACCTTGCGAAGCAACCTTCGCTCGATGCCGGTCCGGCCAGCCTTTGCTGCAGCGCAAGCCGCCACGCGATGCCGAACATCAGGTTCAGGTCCATCCTGCTCGCCTGTCACACAATGACAAGGGGACGGGTCCGCGTCAGCCGGTCACTCGATCTCGCCGCGCTTGCGGCGTAGGGCACGCCAGGCCGCGACATTGTCGTTGTGGCCTTCCAGCGTATCGCTGAACGCATGGCCCCCGCTTCCGTCCGCGACCATAAAGATCGCCCTGGTCTCGGCAGGATGCAGCACCGCCAGGATCGATTCGCGGCCCGGATTGGTGATTGGTCCCACCGGCAGACCCGCCATCGAATAGGTATTGTAGCCGTTCACCGCATCGATTTCGCTGCGCAGGATGCGGCGGCCCAGCGGCTTGCCCTTGGTGATCGGGTAGATGATCGTCGGATCGGCCTGCAGGCGCATGCCCTTGCGCAGGCGGTTGCTGTAGAGGCCCGCGACCATGCGCCGCTCGCGCGGGACGCCGGTCTCTTTCTCGACGATGGCGGCCAGCGTGATGGCCTCTTGCGGCGTGGCAACGGGCAGGTCCTTGTCGCGCTTGGGCCATTCGGCGGCGATGAACTCATTCATCGCGGTCTGCATGCGGCCAAGCACGTCCGCCCTCGCCTCGCCGCGTTCGAAATCATAGCTGTCGGGCAGCACCGATCCCTCGGCCGGGACCGCCACCTCGCCCTTCAGCAGCGGTTCGGCCATCAGCCGTTCGTGGACCATGACAGAGGGCAGGCCCTCGGGGATGGTGACGAAGCGGCGGATGACCTCGCCGTGCTGCAGCGTTTCGAGGATGGTCGCGGGGCTGGCGCCGGCGGGGATCGCGAATTCGCCCGCCTTGACCGGGTCGCCGCTGGCCAGCAGCTTGGCGCGCACCAGGAATCCGCCGGAGGAGGAGATCAGCCCCTCCTCCGCCAGCTTTTGCGCGGTCGAAGTCAGCGTGGCGCCCTGCGGCACGACGAAGCTGGTCGCCTTGTCCGGCCCGCCGCCGCCATACCACCCGGTCAGGAACCAGCCGCCAGCGCCCAGCGCCGCCAGCACCATAATGGCGACAAGGACGCTGCAGCCGCGTTTCATGACGGTCTAGTCCACAGCCTTCATGATCAGCGAGGCGTTGGTGCCGCCGAAGCCGAACGAATTGTTCAGCACCGCGCGCACTTCGCGCTTCTTCGCCGTGTGCGGGACGAGGTCGACGCCCTTGCAGCTTTCGCTCGGGTTGTCGAGGTTGAGCGTCGGCGGCACGATCTGGTCGCGCATCGCCAGGATGCAGAAGATCGATTCGACCGCGCCCGCGCCGCCCAGCAGGTGGCCGATGGCGGACTTGGTCGAGGACATGGAAACCCCCTCCATCGCATCGCCGAACAGGCGGCGCACCGCGCCCAGCTCCAGCTCGTCGCCCAGCGGCGTGCTGGTGCCATGCGCGTTGACGTAGTCGATGTCGGCCGGCGTCATGCCCGCCTTTTTCAGCGCCATTTCCATCGAGCGATAGGCGCCCGACCCTTCCGGATGCGGCGCGGTCACGTGATAGGCGTCGCCCGACAGGCCATAACCCACGACCTCGGCATAGATCTTCGCGCCGCGCGCCTTGGCATGCTCGTATTCCTCGAGCACGACGACGCCCGCGCCCTCGCCCATCACGAAACCGTCGCGGGCCTCGTCATAGGGGCGGCTGGCCTTGGTCGGCTCGTCGTTGAAAGCGGTGGACAGCGCGCGCGCCTGGGCAAAGCCCGCGATGCCGATGGGGCACACGGTCCCCTCGGCGCCGCCCGCCAGCATGATGTCGGCATCGCCGTCCTTGATCATGCGCGCGGCATCGCCGATCGAATGCGCTCCGGTGGAGCAGGCCGTGACGACCGCGTGGTTCGGACCCATCAGCCCGTACTTGATCGACACTTGGCCGCTGATCAGGTTGATCAGCCGCCCGTGGACGAAGTGTGGCGAAACGCGGCTCGGGCCCTTTTCGGCCAGGACCAGCGATTCCTTCTCGATCCCCGGAAGGCCGCCGATGCCCGAACCGATCGAGCAGCCCGCGCGATAGCGCATTTCCTCGGGCATGTCGGCCAGGCCCGCGTCCTCGATCGCCTGTCCGGCGGCATCGATGCCATAGACAATGAAGGGATCGACCTGCCGCTGGACCTTGTGGTCGACGCGCTTGTCGGGGTCGAAGCCATATTCATGGTCGGCGGGCTTCACCTCGCACGCGATGCGGCATTTCTGGTCGCTTGCATCAAATCGCGTGATGGGGCCGGCGCCCGACTTCCCGGCGAGCAGATTCGCCCAGACGGTTTCGACTTCCGCGCCAAGCGGGGTGACAAGTCCAAGTCCGGTGACAACGACACGGCGCATGGGTGATCCTTTCCTTTCGGCCAATCCGCCCGGGGGCGGACATCCTGCCCTTTTCCCGGCCGCCCACGGCGCCCCGCCCCGAAACGCAGCAGGCCCAGCCACTTGGGGCCGAGCCTGCCGGTTGCCCGCTACTACCCCGTGGGGACGCGCGGACGTTCAGAGCGGAACCGGCAGGAGCCGGCTCTTTGCAGGCTTAGCCCTTGTGCTCTTCGATATATTTCACCGCGTCGCCGACGGTGGTGATCTTTTCGGCGGCATCGTCGGGGATTTCGACCCCGAACTCTTCCTCGAACGCCATCACCAGCTCGACGATGTCGAGGCTGTCCGCGCCCAGGTCGTCGATAAAGCTCGCGTCCATGGTCACCTTGTCGGCTTCAACGCCCAGGTGCTCGACGACGATCTTCTTTACGCGTTCCTCGGTGTCGCTCATGAATAAACCTCTCGGTACTGAAACAGTCCTGCCCCGAGCGTAACGTGACAGGATCGGATTAAATCTCAGCCGTGGCCCTAGTCGGACTGTGCGCCGCTGGCAAGAGCGGGTGACAGGCGCTCGACAATTACCCCCGGCAAGGGCCGATCGCCAGCGCCCGCACCGCGCTTCGTCATTCGCCGATCTGGTCGGTGCGCGTCTTTTCGGCCTCGCTCGCCTTGGGCTGTTCGGCCAGGCGGATCGACAGCTCGCGCAGCTGCTTGGGGCTGACCACGCTGGGCGCGCCCATCATCAGGTCCTGCGCGCGCTGGTTCATCGGGAAGGCGATCACCTCGCGGATGTTCGGCTCGTCCGCCAGCAGCATGACGATGCGGTCGATGCCCGGGGCCGAACCGCCGTGCGGCGGCGCGCCGTACTTGAACGCGTTGATCATGCCCGAGAAATTCGCGTCGACCTCTTCCTTGGAATAGCCCGCGATCTCGAACGCCTTGTACATGATGTCCGGGCGATGGTTCCGGATCGCGCCCGACGACAATTCATAGCCGTTGCACACGATGTCGTACTGCCACGCCAGGATGTCGAGCGGGTCCTTCGTCTCCAGCGCTTCCATCTCGCCCTGCGGCATCGAGAACGGGTTGTGGCTGAAGTCGATCTTCTTGAGGTCCTCGTCATACTCGAACATCGGGAAATCGACGATCCAGCAGAACTTGAAGCAGCCCTCCTCGATCAGGCCCAGCTCTTCCGCCGTGCGCGTGCGCGCCGCGCCCGCCAGCTTGGCCGCTTCCTTTTCCTTGCCCGCGGCAAAGAACAGCCCGTCGTCGGGGCCGAGGCCCAGCTCGTTGTAAAGCTCTTCCATGCGATCGGGGCCATGGTTCTTGGCGATCGGGCCGCCGAACTCACCGCCCTTGCGCGTGACATAGCCCAGCCCGGCAAAGCCTTCCTGCCGCGCCCAGTT
>JAPYSD010000636.1 GCA_029936705.1 Croceicoccus sp.
GTGCCATAGACTTCCTTGCGGGTCAGCGCGTCGAAGATCGCCTTGCGCGTATTCTCGGGCGCCCAGACGGCGGCCAGGCCCGATGCGCCCAGTTCCCAGCTCTGTTCCAGCACGCCGGCCATCTTTTCCTGCCAGCGGCCCGCGGCGGGTTCGGATTCCAGGAACTTGCCGAAGAAATTGTCCTCTTCGGTGGTGGAAAGGCCGGTGTGGCTGTCGGTGCTGCCGATCATGCCGAACCGGAACGGGTTGGCGCCCAGCAGGCGTTCGTATTTCAGCCCGTTGCGCAGCGCCGAGCGGGCATATTCATATTCCAGCATCCACGGTTCCTTGGCCGCGGTGAGCGAGATGTTGCCCTGGTCCCAGGTCTCGAAATCGGCGAAGGGGTCTTCGGGCGAAAGCGCGGGATGGGTCTCGCCGTCGCCCTTGACCTGCGTGACTTCGTACACCGGTTCCCAGCGGGTGCGCCTGCGCGCATAGCGGGCGTTGATCGGCTGCCCGTTGTTGCGCGTGGGCGAGAACATCCGGCCGTTCGACACATTGCCGTTATGCGCGATGGCCAGCGTGGCGACGCCCTGCCGTTCATAGGCGTCGAGCGCGTCCCACAGGTCCTCGGGATCGGTGCTGTCCTGCGCGGTGAATGGCACGACCTTCTTCGCGTCCTGCGCATCGCCGCGAAACAGCACGTTGCGGTGCAGATTGTCGCCATTGATCATCGAGGTCCATTCGTAGCCGATGATCGCGGTGAAGCGCCCGGGTTCGTTGAACCGGTCGGCCCGGTCGGCGACGTCCTGCCAGATCGTCCGCGACAGGCCGGACGGGGTGCGCACCGCCGCGTCGCTGGACTGGATCGCGGCGGCGAAGGCCAGGATCAGCTTCTTCGCCTCGCCGTCCTGCAGATAGCCGCGCCATTCGCGGCCCAGCGCCCACTTGTCGAGCGAGGGATCGCCCTGGAGCAGCAGCGGGAACACGCCCAGATATTCCGAATGGTCGGTGACGGCGAGGAAATCGTAGGGCCGCTTCAGCTTGACCATCATGCCGTTGTCCGCCTCGACCGCCTCGCCCTTGGCGAAGCGGAAGGCGTCCTCGGGGCTGACCGCGCGCGTGCCCGTCAGGAACGCGTCGGGCGACTGGTCGGTGTGGAGATGCAGGTCGCCCCAGTAGAGATTGTTCTCGACCGGATCGCGCAGCGGCGGGGAATAGCGCTTGTCCGCCGCCACTTCCGGCGGGGTCGGGGCGTGCAGCTTGGCCTCAACCTGTGCCTGCGCATCGCCGGCCTCGGGCTGCGCCGCCGCCAGCCCGGCCGCGCCCAGTGCGGTGGCCAGTCCCGCGAACAGCCAGGGTGCCGCCTTCTTCATGCGATCCGTCCTCTCGATTTATCTTTTCGTTATGTGCGGCGTCCCTGTCATGGCACGCCCGTCACGCCCCCCGTCACAGCGCGTCGGCGTAGCGGTCCAGCGTCGTCAGCGGCGGTTCGGGCCAGCGGGAGAGGACCAGCAGGCGCTTGTGCCCCTGGCCGATCGCCAGCTCGTCGGTGATGCCCATGCCGCCGTGCAGCTGGATCATCTCGTGCCCCAATGTCAGCGAGTGTTCGGCGATGAACGCACGCGCGCCGTGCGTGTCGTCGGCGAAGCGGTCCGTCCCCTCGGCGACAATCGCGGTCTCGACCAGTGCGCGGCATTGTTCCAGCGTGGCGTAAAGCGCGGCCATGCGGTGCTGGACCGCCTGGAACTTGCCGATCTGCGTGCCGAACTGCTCGCGCGTGCGCAAATATCCCAGCGTCTCCTCGACCATGGCGTCCATGATGCCCAGCGCCTCGGACGCGCGGGCGAGCGCGGCCAGCGTCTCGATCCGCGCAGCGTCCTCGGGCGCGATGTCCAGCCG
>JAPYSD010000637.1 GCA_029936705.1 Croceicoccus sp.
TCACTGGGCCCGTGAATTGCGTGCGATGGGGCACGATGCTCGACTGATTCCGCCTTCCTACGTGAAGCCATTTGTGAAGCGGAACAAGAACGATGCCCTGGATGCGGAAGCGATTTGCGAGGCAGCGCAGCGCCCCGGTATGCGCTATGTGGCGGTGAAGTGCGAGGAGCAACAGGCGGCCGGCCTCGTGTTCCGCACGCGCGATCTGATGGTTCGCCAGCGCACGCAGCTGATCAATGCGATCCGCGGTCATCTGAGCGAATATGGTTGGGTCGCTCCTCGCGGAACGGCGCACATGGCGATGTTGGCCGATCTTCTCGAAGAAGAGGCAATGGCCGCCACTCTTCCGCAAGCGGCGCGACCAATGTTCAAGCTGATGGTCGAGCACCTGAATGAACTCGAAAAGCGCGTCGCAGAGTTGGACCGCGAAATCGCCCGCCGTGCGAAGGAAGACGAAGATGCCCGGCGGCTCATGACCATTCCCGGTGTCGGTCCGATAGCGGCAACGGCAATCCTCGCGCTCGCACCGCCGATCGAGACTTTCCGCAAGAGCCGCGACTTCGCGGCATGGCTGGGTCTGACACCGCGCCAGCACTCAACCGGTGGTAAGCAACGCCTTGGCAGCATATCACGAATGGGCGAACGGAGCATTCGACGACTGCTGATCATCGGCGGCAGCTCGATAGTTCGCCAGGCAACACGCTTCGGGGCGCCGGAAGGTTCGTGGCTGGAACGCATGCTGGCTCGTAAGCCGCGCATGCTGGTCTCGGTGGCGCTTGCCAACAAAATGGCGCGCATGGTCTGGGCCCTGCTTACCAAGCGCGAAGATTATAGAGCTCCGGCGGCCCTCGCGGTGTAAGTCGCGAACGGCAGCCAGAGGCGTCGGAGGACGTAGGCGATCGAAGGAGGGTATGGCACAACCGTCGGCGAGACGGGGCTGGAAGAACCAGAGAATGGCAGGGCGCTAGCCAAGCGCGCAAAGCTGAAATGGATCCAGTCCGCGAACTCCCATACTGGCCCGCAGCTATGGTGCTGCTCATCGAGGCCGGACAGATGACAGCATCCGACTACGTGCCAACATACCCGAATTTATTGCTTGCATCCCATGGGGCGTCCACAGATGCCGTTCTTTGGGTTAAAAGCATATGGCAGGAAGCCCCTGTTGGCATCGGCTCAGACAACGCACTCAAAAATGACGACACTCCGCAGCCGTGGCTTTTTCCGACCAGTGCCTTTTTTCCGTACCCATCTGCAAATATGCGCTAATCCTCACTCACAGACATGTTTGTCGTGAGACTTATTGTGCCAGCGGCAACTGCATTTCGAACGTGCTGCCTTCACCCGGCGCGCTCCTGACGAGGCGGATTTCCCCTCCGTGCAGTTCGACAAGCTGTTTGACCAAAGCGAGGCCGATCCCTAGCCCGCCTCCGACAAGCCCCCGGCCATTGTCCGATTGTCCGAACATTTCGAAGATAACCGATTGCTGTTCGGCCTGTATTCCGACGCCATTGTCCGACACGGTGATATTAACTCTATCGAACTGCTTTGACACAGTGACCGTGATCTGGCCGCTCGCGGGGGTATAGCGGGCCGCATTGCTGACGAGATTGCCTACGATCTGGATAAGGCGCGCCGGATCGACCTCCAGCGGCATCGGTTCATCTGGCAACTTCACGTGAAGGTCATGACCAGCCGCCTCGATCGCCGGTCCAGCGATTTCGAGGGCTGACGGCAGGATATCGCCGAGCAGGACCCTTTCCTTGCGCAGCGATATCTTGCCGTGCTCGATGCGGTTGATGTCGAGCAGATCATCGACCAGCCGGGTCATGTGATGCAGGTGTTTCTGCATCGATTTGCGCACGGTATCGTCATCGAGG
>JAPYSD010000084.1 GCA_029936705.1 Croceicoccus sp.
CAAGGCTCATGGCTTTGCGGTAGAGCCGGTTGCCGATGGCCTTGCCGCCATCGATGAGGCCATCGCCTTTCAGCCCGACCTGATCATCATGGATATCCAGTTGCCCAATATCTCGGGCATCTCGCTGATCGAATCGCTGAAGCTGGACGAGCGGTTGGCGGATATCCCGGTGCTGGCCGTCACCGCCTATGCCGGCAAGGGGGACGAGGAGCGGATCCGTTCCGCCGGTGCCCACGCCTATCTGTCCAAGCCGGTATCGATCAACGCGTTCATGAGCGCGGTGAATTCCCTGGTGGAAAATCGCGCCGCCGCCTGACCGGCAAAGCCGCTCGATTCAACGATTTCGGCGCGGTCCGTCCCCGCGCCTCGCTCGGCTTTGGCTTGACACTTGGGCTCTGCGCGTCTTTGCCACGGGCCAACAGGCATTCCGATTGGCAGGACCATGGACCGCAACGACACCAAGACCCGCATCGACACCCTGATCGAACCCTTCAACAAGAAGGACGTGACGATCACCGAAGACACGACCTTCGCGGGCGACCTCGAATGGGACAGCCTGACGGTGATGGACTTCGTCGCCGCGATCGAGGACGAGTTCGATATCATCATCAGCATGAACCAGCAGGCCGAGATCGAGACCTATGGCCAGCTGATCGATGCCGTCACCCGGCTGCGCGGGTAAGCCCATGAGCGAAGCCATCAGCCAGCCCGACAAGCCCGCGCCGCTGCCCGCTAAGGGAGAGGCATCGGGCGATCCGCGCGACCTGTTCTCGAAATTTGATCCGCTGATCAAGCAGCGGTCCGACCTGCTCGACGCCGGGCTTGAGGATCCGTTCAACCTGGTGATGGAGCGAGTGCTTTCACCGGTGACGGCGATCTGCAACGGGCGCGAGACGATACTGCTCGGCACCTACAACTACATGGGCATGACGTTCGACCCCGACGTGATCGCGGCGGGGCAGAAGGCATTGTCGGATTTCGGTTCGGGAACGACAGGCAGCCGCGTCCTGAACGGGACCTATGCGGGCCACCGGGACTGCGAAGCCGCGCTGTGCGAATTCTATGGCATGGATCATGCCATGGTGTTCTCGACCGGGTACCAGGCCAATCTTGGCATCATTTCCACCATCGCGGGCAAGGGCGACTATATCGTCCTCGACATCGACAGCCATGCATCCATCTGGGACGGCTGCGCGATGGGCAATGCCGAGGTGGTGCCCTTCAAGCACAACGACATCGACGCGATGGAGAAGCGGCTGCGCCGCATCCCCGAGGGCGCGGGCAAGCTGGTCGTGCTGGAAGGCGTCTATTCGATGCTGGGCGATATCGCTCCGCTCAAGGAGATGGTGGCGGTCGCCAGGAAGCACGGCGCGATGGTGCTGGTCGATGAGGCGCATTCGATGGGCTTCATCGGGCCGAACGGGCGCGGCGTAGCCGAGGACCAAGGCGTGCTGGACGATGTCGATTTCGTGATCGGCACTTTCTCGAAGTCGGTCGGTACCGTGGGCGGTTTCTGCGTGTCCAACCATCCGAAGTTCGAGATCATGCGGCTGGTCTGCCGCCCCTATGTCTTCACGGCCTCGCTGCCGCCCAGCGTGGTAGCGACGGCGGCGACCTCTATCCGCAAGCTGATGGACGCAGGCGACAAGCGGCAGCACCTGTGGGACAATTCCCGGCGCCTGCACGCGGGCCTGAAGGAGCTTGGCTTCCAGCTCGGCACCGACGAGCCGCAGAGCGCAATCATCGCGGTCATCATGCCCGACCTGGAGCGTGGTGCCGGGATGTGGGAAGCGCTGCTCAAGGAAGGGCTTTACGTCAATCTGGCGCGGCCGCCGGCAACCCCTGCGAACATGACGCTCTTGCGCTGCTCGCTCTGCGCCGAGCATAGCGAGGAACAGGTCGGCCAGATCCTGACCATGTTCGAGGCCGCGGGGAAGAAGACCGGCATCATCTGACGCCGGTCGTCCCCGATAAGTCGGGTTAGACCGCAGTCGCCATCTGGCACTGGTCGCGCGTGGTGTCGTTGTGGCCGGTTCCGACATAGGACGCCACCACGAACCCGCCGACCAGCAGGATCACGAAAGCGGTCGTGAGCAGCCCCAGATAGCGGTCGATGAACGCCTTGATCGGTGCCCCGAACAGGCGGAACAGCACGCCCACCGTCATGAAGATGAAGCCCCTGCCCGCGATGGCGGCCAGGATGAACGTGCCCAGGTTCATCGCGATAAAACCCGAGGTGATCGTCAGCAGCTTGAACGGCACCGGCGTGGCGCCCGCGATCACGATGACTTCCCAGTCCCGTTCGCGCAGATAGCAGGCTGCGACCGGAAAGCTCTCGCTTAGCCCCAGAGCGCCGATCAGCGCCTTGCCCACGGCTTCATAGAGAAAATAGCCGATCGCGTAGCCAAACAGCCCGCCCAGCACCGACGCGATCGTGCAGATCAATGCGAAGCGGATCGCCCGGCGCGGATTGGCGAGACACATCAGGCCCAGCAGCGGATGCGGCGGGATCGGGAAGAAACTCGATTCGATGAACGAGATCGCCGCCAGCCACCATTCGGCGTGGCGGTGCTGAGCCTTGTCGATCGTCCAGTCGTATAGCTTGCGAAGCATTCGCCTGCCGCGCCCCCAATGAACCCTGTGCCTTCTGGCGTGTAGCAGGGCCCGGGCCGTTAGCCAGCCCCCAGATAAAATAACCTATTTGGCACTTTTATATTGACATTGTCACACTGTTTGGTTAGAGAAACGGAACATCGCGATAAAGCGAGTCGCCGGGAACCCCCGCCGACGCTTCCCGCGACCATCTCACACGCCATGCGGGCCATCGGCTCGCCGAATTCACCCCAGTGAAGGGAGCCGGTCATGACCGATGCTCGGCAGAAAAAACGCGTGCGCCGTCCGCTCAACTGGCGCGAACGCTTTCTCGAAACGCTGGCGGAAAGCTCGAATGTCGCGGCCGCCGCGCGCGCCGGGAAGATCGACGTCAGCACTGCCTACAAGACGCGGCGCAGCGAACCGGCGTTTGCAGCCGCCTGGCAGGAAGCGCTGTGCCTTGGGTACGAGGCGCTCGAACTCGACCTGCTGTGCCGGCTGCGCGAAGGCGAACCGGCCTACGCCAAGAGCGATCGTAAATACGACAACGCCCAGTCCATCCGCTTGCTGCTTTCGCACCGCGAGGCATTCGGCCGGACCAAGGCGCAGCAGACCTGCGAGGATGAAAAGGACGTCATCGACCGCATCAACAGCAAGCTCGACCTGATGCGCGAACGGATGCGGCAGGCCGACAAGGCCAAGCAGGCCAGGAACGGCGGCGATGATGCGAAGTGAGTGAGGCGGGACGATGAACCAGACCGATCGCCTCGCCTGGCTGGCGAGCCTGCCCCATGCCGAGCGCCGGCCCGTTCTCGACCTGCTTCAGCCCGAAGAGCGCCGCGAACTGCGCCATTACTGGGAATTGTGGGCGCGTGACGAGCAGTTGCCCCCCGAAGGTGACTGGCTGGCGTGGCTGATCTGTGCGGGTCGCGGTTTCGGCAAGACCCGCGCGGGCGCGGAATGGGTCCGGCGGATCGCGCGCGACAACCCGGATGCCCGCATCGCGCTGATCGGTGCGTCGCTGGCGGAAGCACGCGCGGTCATGGTCGAGGGTGAAAGCGGGCTGCTGGCGGTGTCGCCGCCCTATCGACGCCCCGCGTTCGAACCTTCGCTGCGGCGGCTGAGCTGGCCGAACGGCGCGCAGGCCTATCTCTATTCGGCGGCCGAACCCGAAAGCCTGCGCGGGCCGCAGCACAGCCACGCACGTCGCGCAGGCCCAGAAAGAGCTGTTCGTCAATGAAGCGCTGGTCAGGACGGATATGCTGCTGCAACCAATCGTGGAGGGTGAAACCGGCACGCCGCCGTCCGATCCCAAGCCGGGCGATTGTTGGATCGTGATCGGCGGCAGTGACGGTTTCGAACTGCACGAGAACGAACTCGCCTGCTGGCAGCAAGGCCAATGGACGTTCCTGCATCCGGTTCATGGCATGTCGGTTTACGATCGCAGTCTCGATGCAGCCCGCCGTTTCAGCGAAGGTTGGAGCAGACCGGCGCAGATCGATTTGCCAAGTGGCGGATCGACCGTTGACACACAGGCACGGGATGCAATCGACCAGATCATTTCCTCGCTGCGACTCTCAGGTTATCTGCCAATGGCGTGACGATCCACGCAACCCATTGTCTTTTTTTGTGTAACTTAGCGGGAACCTTTTTGGTCCACGGCGATTGCCGCCATAACGTGAGGGAAAATCTATCAGCGGAAAGACCATGGCGGGCAAGAATAGTGATGCGCGAATGCAACAATGCTTCGTTTCACCAAGCTTGCGCGCAAAATCAACTACGGATAGAACTCGCCTCCGTGGCTTCAATCAACAAGATGGAAAATAAGGGGAAACGCTGATGCGTAAAGCGGTAATCGGTCTTGCTCTGGCCTCTACGGCCATAGCGTCGCCGGCACTGGCACGCGAAGATGCGTGGTACATTGGTGTCGATGGCGGTGCTATGCTCGTCGAGGATTCAGACGTTGACGTGAATGGCGTCAACGATCAGGCGAAATTCGACTGGGACTATGGCTATGACTTCGACGTCGTGGCCGGCTACGACTTCGGAGGCTTCCGCCTCGAAACCGAAGCGGGCTACAAGGGCGCTGGCGACGACGGCATCACGCTGTTCGGCCAGAACTATGACGACAGCGAAGTGAACCACGAGTTCAATACGCTGAGCTTCATGGTCAACGGCATGATCGACTTCGGCGACGACGATGGCCTGCAGGGCTTCATCGGCGGCGGTGCTGGTGTCGCTCGTAGCGAGTTCGAAGAGCCTACCCTCATCGACGATTCGGACACCGGGTTCGCATGGCAGGCCATCGCTGGCATCCGTGCTCCGCTGACGGACAACTGGGATGTCGGCCTGAAGTATCGCTTCTTCAACCACAAGGACATCGAGCTGGTGACGCCGGACGGCAATTCGCTCGAGACGGACATCCGGTCGCATTCGCTGCTGGGCTCGCTGACCTACAACTTCTGGTCGCCTGCTCCGCCGCCACCGCCTCCGCCGCCGCCGCCTCCCCCGCCGCCGCCCCCGCCGCCCCCGGCGCCGCAGGTCGTGTGCAACACCGGACCCTACATCGTCTTCTTCGATTGGGATTCGTCGGAAATCACGCCTGAAGCAGCCAGCATCCTGGATAGCGCCATCGCTTCCTACGCTGACTGTAACTCGGTGCCGATCATGGTGGCCGGCTACACCGATACGTCCGGTTCGGCGAGCTACAACGTTGGCCTGTCGGAGCGTCGCGCTCAGTCGGTTGCGTCGTATCTCACCGCTCGGAATATTCCGGGTTCGGCGATTTCGACCGAAGGCTTCGGCGAGCAGAACCCGCGGGTTCCCACTGCCGACGGCGTGCGCGAACTTCAGAACCGCCGGGTGGAAATCACCTACGGTCCGGGTTCGGGCATGTAAGCCAGAGATCGAAAGATCGAAAAGGAAAGGGGCCGGAGCAATCCGGCCCCTTTTTTATGGGAAAGGAATGGAAGGTTCAGATCCTGACGCTGTAATCCACCGGGTCCTGGCGGCCCGTTTGCTCGAACCCCTGCTGGCGCAGCCTGCAGCTGTCACAAAGTCCGCATGGACGACAGTCTGGACCGGGGTCGTAGCATGACCAGCTCATCGATGGATCGAGGTCCAGTTCGTAAGCCTTTTCGACAATCTCGGCCTTCGACATCAACTGCAGCGGCGCATGGATGGCGAATTTCGCGCCTTCGCTCCCAGCCTTCGTGGCGAGCTCGGCAGTTTTCTCGAAAGACGCAATGAACTCCGGCCGGCAATCCGGGTAACCCGAATAATCCAGCGCATTGACGCCGATAAATATATCCTGCGCTCCGATGGCCTCGCACCAAGCCAGTGTGAGTGACAGGAACAAGAGGTTCCGTGCAGGCACATAGGTCACGGGAATGTCGGCACCCACCCCGCCTTTCGGCACGGCCATCTCACTCGTCAGCGCAGAGCCGCCGATCTTTCGCAAATCAAGAGGCAGAACGAGGTGTCGCTCGACACCTAGCGCCTCGGCTATGACACCCGCACTTTCAAGCTCACGCCGGTGCCGCTGGTTGTAGTCAACCGTGAGCGCGTTGACCGAATAGCCTTGCGCCTTGGCTATCCCGGCGGTCACCATGGAATCGAGCCCACCCGACAGCAGAACGACGGCAGGCTTCCCGTGTTGGTCATCTTTGATCATGGCGCAGCGCTATAATGTCCTGCGCAGCCTCGCAACAGGCCTATTCGGACTGGCGCATGGACCGCCTGCCTCGTCAGACCTCGACAGGAAATATGCGCGAACAGAATGCGCAATCGACCCTGATGAGGCCGTCGTCGTCGCGCATCTCGTCCAGTTCGCTGGCGCCGAACCGGGATAGTACACTGCGATAATGCTCGGCAGAGCACCTGCAACCGCGACTCAATTCAGCAATGGTCTCGACCCGCAGTTCCGCTTCCTCGTGAAACAGGCGCCAGAGCAGCGCTTCGACCGACAGACTTGCATCAGCGAGTTCGGCGTGCCTGACCGACGATCCCAGGATTTCGACATGCTCCCAGTTCGGATCGTCGTGCCGAACATGCAAACGCTCTCGGCCTTCCTCTCCGTCGGGAAGATATTGGAGAAGCAGCCCGCCCGCCACACAATGGCCGTCCTGCGATTGCACCGCGACCCGAAGGACTGTCGGCAATTGTTCCGACTGCCGGAAATAGTCCTCGCACGCTTCCGTCAGGGAACCGGCATCCAACGGTACGATCCCCTGATATCGCCCACCATCCGCTACGTCGAAGGTAATCGCCAGATAGGCTTCGGACCCGACGAGAGCGGATAGCGGCGGATTGGCACCAAGGTCATTCAGCCGCTCTGCGTCGAACTTCACATAGCCGCGCAGCTCTCCGTCACGATAATCGCAAACCAGCATATCCACGATGCCGTTCGCCGACTGGGCCTGCATCGTCATCTGGCTACGGTCTTCCTTGCCAAGCGAACCGATCAGCGTGGCAAGCAGCAAGGCCTCGCCCAGCAAGTGCAGGATCGGCCCCGGATAGTCGTGCGCCGACAGGATCGTATCCAGCACCGGGCCCAGACGAACGCAGCGGCCCCGCACGTCGCGCTCCGGCAAGGTGAATCCCAGCACCACGTCGAAGCCCGTTTCATCGGGCGGCAAGGTCGAACCGATCTCCATCAAAGCTGCTCGAACACCCAGCGCAGGATCGATTTCTGCGCGTGGATACGATTCTCCGCCTCGTCCCACACGACCGACTGCGGGCCTTCGAAGACTCCCTCGCTAACCTCATCACCGACATGCGCGGGCAGACAGTGAAGGAATACAGCGTCGGACTTGGCATGCGCCATCAACGCCTCGTTGATCTGGAACGGCTTCATCGCCGCGACCTTGTCATGGGCCATGTCCTGCCCCATCGACACCCATGTATCGGTGACGAGGACATCGGCGCCGCTCGCAGCCTCAACAGCATCGCGGGTCAATGTCACGACCGAACCGCGAGAACGCGCGAATTCGACGAATTCCTCTTCCGGTTCGAAGCCCTCGGGCACGCCGTAGCGGACGTTGAAGCCCATCAGGCCCGCCGCCTCGAGCACCGAGTGCAGCACATTGTTGCCGTCACCAAGCCAGGCCAGCTCCATCCCCTTCAGCACCTTGCCGTGTTCGACAAGGGTCAGGAGATCGGCCATGATCTGGCACGGGTGCGATCGGTCGGTCAGCCCATTGATGACCGGAACGCTCGCATGCTGGGCAAGTGCCTCGATCTTCGCGTGATCGTCCGTCCGGATCATGATGGCATCGACCATGCGCGAAAGCACCCGCGCGGTATCGGCGATCGTTTCGCCTCGACCGATCTGCATGCTGCCGGCTTCCATGATGATCGCGCTTCCGCCCAACTGACGCATCGCCATGTCGAAGGACACGCGCGTCCGGGTCGAGTTCTTCTCGAAGATCATCGCCAGCGTACAGCCGGCCAGCGGGGCATCGGCATCGCTTCGCCCTTTGGTCCAGCCGGCGCGCGCTTTCTTGCGAGCCACGGCGTCATCGATCATAGCCTGAAGCGCGTCGCTGCCTGCATCGGCAAGATCGAGCAGATGCCTCACGGTCACGAGACGGCTTCCGGGCTATAAGCGGCAGCTCCAGCCGACAGCTTTTCCATGAATTCGTCGATATGAGCGTCCTCGATCACGAGGGGCGGAAGCACGCGCATGACATTGTCGCCCGCCGCGACGGCAAGCAACCCGTGATGATCGCGCAGATGCGCCACGAACGGCCGGCTCTCGACCTTCATCTTGACGCCCAGCATCAGCCCCTTGCCGCGAACCTCGCTGAAGAGTTCGGGATAGTTGCCGATGAACTGCTCCAGCCGTCCGCGCAGCTTTTCGCCGGTGGCGCGGACCTGAGCCAGGAACGCGTCGTTCCCGACCACATCCAGCACCGCCTTGCCCGCAGCCATTGCAAGCGGATTGCCGCCATAGGTGCTGCCGTGTGTGCCAAAGGTCATGCCCCGCGCCGCCTTTTCAGTGGCGAGGCATGCGCCAAGCGGGAAGCCACCGCCGATGCCCTTCGCCGTGGCCAGGATGTCGGGTTCGATCCCATATTGCTCATAGGCGTACAGGGTTCCGGTCCGGGCCACGCCGCACTGCACTTCGTCGAGGACCAGCATGAGGTCATGCTCGTCCGCCAGCTTGCGCAGGCCCTGCAGGAACTCTTCCGTCGCGACGCGAATGCCGCCTTCGCCCTGGATCGGTTCGACCAGGAAGGCCGCGGTATTCGGGCCGATCGCCGCCTTCGCCGCTTCCAGATCATTGAACTCGACATAGCGGAAACCGGGAAGCATCGGGTAGAAACCCTTGTGCATCTTTTCCTGGCTCGACGCGCTGATGGTCGCCATCGTGCGGCCGTGGAAGGCGTTGTTGAAGGTAATGATCTCGAACTTCTGATCATCGCCGGCCGACTGGTGATAGATCCGCGCCGTCTTGATCGCGCATTCCACCGCCTCTGCACCCGAATTGGTGAAGAACACCGTGTCGGCGAAGGTCAGGTCGACCAGTTGCTGCGCCAGCGCCTCACCCTGCGGACTGCCGTAGAGGTTCGAGACGTGCATCAGCGTCCCGGCCTGCTGCTGGATCGCATCGATCAGCGCGGGATGCGAATGGCCGAGCAGGTTCACCGCGATACCGCTCGCGAAGTCGAGGAAACGGCGGCCATCTTCCGAGATCAGATGGCAGTTATCTCCACGAACCGGCCGCACATCACAGCGCGGGTAAACGGGCATCAACGGCGTGATCGACATTCATATGTCCTTTGCAAACGCGGAAGGGGATTGTTGTGTTGGCTCCCCTTGCCGAGGCCATTTAAAAACCGAACGGAAAATGGCGGCCCCCAACCGGGAACCGCCATTCATGCCCATTTAGGGCTTCAGGCGGACGCGGTCAAACCCGGCTCCGCCCATCTATGTCGGCTGGGCCGACTATTCCTGGATCGGAACGAGGTTCACGGCGGAATACTTGCCGCGTCGATCGACTTCGAGATCGAACTCGAGTCGGTCGCCCTCGTTGATACCGGCCAGGCCGGACCGTTCCACCGCGCTGATATGGACGAAGGCATCCGCCTCCCCATCGTCGCGCGTGATGAAGCCAAAGCCCTTCATGCTGTTGAAGAACTTCACCGTGCCGACAGCCTTGTCGCCCGTCAGCTCCCGCTGCGGCGCTTCGCGCTTGGCGGCAACCGGGATAACGTCACCCACGACCTGAAGATCGGCAGCGCTGATCTTGCCGCCGCGATCGACCAGGTTGAAGGCAAGTTCCTGCCCCTCGGCCAGGCCTTCGAGGCCGGCGCGCTCGACCGCGCTGATGTGGACGAACACGTCCTCACCGCCGTCTTCACGCTGGATGAAGCCGAAGCCCTTGTTGCTGTTGAAGAATTTTACGACGCCCTTGCCGGCACCCACGACCTGCGGGGGCATGCGGCCACCACCGCCGCCGCCGAC
>JAPYSD010000638.1 GCA_029936705.1 Croceicoccus sp.
GGATTACATCGTGACCAACCCCGACGACAGTGCGGGCAACGTCGCGAACGGGCTGGTCTGGCGCGCAATCAAGAGCCGCAACTCGAACACCGAATCGATGACCGCCAACGCCAATATCTCCGGTAAATTCGCGACCGGCAGCGTGCTGCACAGCCTATCGTTTGGCGCCGAATATTCGTGGGCAGACACCTACAACCTTAACTACAGCGTCGATACCGGCGATCGGACCTGCCCGGTGGACGCGATCGCAGCGTTCAACTGCACCGATCTGCAAGTGCCCAACCCCGACGACCCCTGGCAAGGCGCGATCGCACCATCCACCACCCCTTCGCTGTCGGATGCGGAGGATATCAGCGTCTATCTGTTCGATACGATCACTCTCATCCCGCAACTGCTGGTGAGTGGCGGCATCCGTTATACCGACTATCGGGCGAGCGGTTCGGGCAGTGGGCGGGCAGGACCGTTCCAGGGCGAAGTCGAAACCGATTTCGTAAGCTGGCAGGCAGGCGCGACCTTAAAACCGGTGCCGTCTGTCAGCATCTATGCGTCTTACGCCAATGCCAAGAACCCTCCCGGCACCGATGTCGGTGCGGGATCGGGCAACATCCCCATCAGCAATGATACCTATTCCCCCCAGGAAACCGAGAATTACGAAGTGGGGGCCAAGGCCGAACTGTTCGGCGGGGCCATGCAGCTGTCCGCAGCGGCCTTCCAGGTCGACCGGGGCAACATCATCAACACCGACGTCCTTGGCGAAGTGACCGAGATCATCGATGCAGCGCGCATCCGCGGGTTCGAGATCGGGGTAACCGGCCGGGCCGGTCCGGTCTCTCTCTTCGGAGGCTATACCTTGATCGATAGCGAGTTGCGCAGCGGCACGGCCGATGACGGCGGCAGCCTGCCCAACACGCCCAGGCACAACCTCTCGCTTTCGGGAACGGTCGAACTGGGCGATCGGTTCAGCTTCGGTGGCGGGATCTATCATCAGTCCCGGCGGTTCGCTGACGCTGCCAATCTCATCTCCGCCGACAGCTATGTGACTGTCGATGCGTTCGCGGCCTGGGCTTTAACCGACAATCTGGGCTTGCGGTTGAACGTCAAGAACGTGGCCGACGAACGCTATGTCACCAAGCTGCGCAATCTCCATTTCGCGGTGCCGGCAAATGGGCGGCAGGCTATCCTTTCGGTCGCGTTCCGATATTGACCAGGACGTTCGGTCGCGGTCATCCGTCGAAGTTCTCGGCTTCACGGGTGACCGGCGGCATGAAGTCGGCACTGGAAGGAGCCATCGGCGCCCTCGCCCGCGGCGAAGAGCCAGTGCGTATTTTCATGGCAAGATGGCGCGCCCTGGTGGATTCGAACCACCGGCCTCAAGATTAGAAGTCTCGTGCTCTATCCAGCTGAGCTAAGGGCGCGCTCCGCGCTTCGCATAGCGGCGCTTTGACGTGGCTGCAATTGCCGCTATCGAATGTTTTCATGGAGCCGACGCCGCCGCCCGCCAACAGCGCTGAGACACCTACGGAACCGGCGAACGGCCCGGCCCCCGTCACCTTCCGCTATTACGATTTCGTCATGGCAGGCTTTGTCACCGTACTGCTGCTGTCGAACGTGATCGGCGCGGGCAAGGTCGCGGTGGTGGACCTGCCGGTGGTGGGCCTGTGGCCGTTCGGCGCGGGGCTGCTGTTCTTCCCGGTGTCCTATGTCATCGGCGACGTGCTGACCGAGGTCTATGGCTATAACGCCGCGCGGCGCTGCATCTGGGCGGGGTTCGGCGCGCTGATCTTCATGGCATTCATGAGCTTTGTCGTCGTCGCCATGCCGCCCGCGCCCGACTGGGGCAACCAGGCTGCCTACGAAGCGGTGTTC
>JAPYSD010000639.1 GCA_029936705.1 Croceicoccus sp.
AGCTGGACCATTGGCGCAGCGGCGAGCGTTATTGCAATCCGCAAATGATGGACATCAGCCGCCTTTTGACCGACGCGGAAGTGCAGGCGCTGGCGGGCTATAGTGCGGCCCTCCGGGATGCCACTTCGTATCCGGGACTTCCGGAAGCATGCCTTCCAGGACGTCGTCGCGATCCCAGAAATGGTGCTTGATCGCGGCCAGCGCGTGGGCGGGCACCAGCAGGCTTAGCACGACGACGCAGAACACGTGCACGTCCAGCGCCGTACGCATCGCCCATTGCGCCAGTTCGGGCGAGAAATCCTGGAACGGCATCTGCGGCACGGGCACCAGCCCGGCAAGATACAGCGGCTGCGAAGGTTCGAGCGACGACCACAGCGCCCATCCCGAAAGCGGCAGCAGCACGAACAGCGCATAGAAGACGAAATGGATCGCGTGCGCCACCGTGGAGGCGACTCCCGGTGCATCGGCATCGTTGATCGGCCCCGGCACCATCAGCCGCCACAACAGGCGCAGCGCGCCAAGCAGCAGGATCGAAAGTCCCAACTGGCTGTGAAACGCATAGGCGGCCAGCTTGTCCTCGCCCACCAGTTCGCGCTGCATCGACCAGCCGGAAATCAGCTGGGTGACCACCATCGCGGCCATGATCCAGTGAAAGAAGGTACCGACGGGCGTGTACTTGCCCCGCGACCGATAGCGATCCGCCCATTTGCGCAAGGGTCCGATCATGCGCGGGCCGCCTGCGCGTCCTCGTCCCGGCCGATCCAGCGGTAGAGCAGCACCATCGCGGTCAGCAGATAGATCGCCGAGGCGGGCGCCCACATGATCAGCCCCGCTATCTGCTGGTCCTGCAGCGGGCTCAGTCCCCAGGCCTGGGTGGTCAGCCAGTGCGGCGCGTATAGCGCACGGCCCGCGAAAGTGATCAGCGCGCCCAGCACGCCCATCAGCACCATCGCCGCCAGCAGCGCGGCGACAGCGGCGGCGGTGGGTGCCCGGCGCAGCTTGTCCCACCAGATCGCGGCGGAAAGCGTGATGCTGGCCTGCATCGCCCAGAACACCGCGTCGCTGGAGAGCGCCGCGGCGTAAAGCGGCGGCGCATGCCAAGCCCAGAAGACCAGCGCCTGTACCGCGGTCCAGATGGACAGCGACAGCGGCATGCGGCGGCACAGCGCCGGGAACGCCGCCGCAAGCAGGGGCGCAAGCACGGTGGCAAGGATCACGTGATGCACCACCCGCGCCGTGAACAGCGCAGAGGACAGCGCGCAGAACGGGCTGACGAACAGGAACGCGAAGCAAACCAGCGCAAAGCGCATCGCGCTGCGCGGCTGCCTGTCCATGGGCATGCGGAACGACGCGAACACCCCGAACGCCAGGCATAGCAGCAGCACCGGGTCGAAGTTCCAGCGCGTCAACCAGTCGGCAGGCAGCGGCGCGGCACCGCAATAGGGGACCCAGTTCGTCGTCATGTCACCCTGTCCGATCGGTCCCTCCGTTTCGCTGCCGCCTGCATGGGAAATTGCTGCGATGCGCGATTGGTTCCTGCCCGCGTCCTATCGCCTGCCGCCCGCCGCATCCGGTTCGGAAGCGGCAGCGGGCTGGTCGGGCTGCGCCGTTCCGGCCGCGGACTTTGCCAGTTCGGTGTCGATCTCCTGCGCCAGCCGCTGCGTTTCGGTCTCGGCCTTCTCGAACCGCTCGTCGAAATCGGGTTCGCTGCTGCAAGCGGCCAGCGCCAGCAGGACAAGGGCGGCAGCGACACGCATCAATAGTCCTTCCGGTACTGGACCGACACGTCGACCGCCGACGAACCGCCCGCCGTGCTCAGCACCGACCGCGCGGGAGTCAGCGCCACCTCGAGCTGCGTGGCGG
>JAPYSD010000640.1 GCA_029936705.1 Croceicoccus sp.
GGTCAGCACGATGCCCTGGTCGACGATATCGGCCGCCAGTTCGGGGGCAGTGTTTTCCAGCGCGATGCGAACGCTTTCCACGATGGCGCCGATCGGTTCGGACAACGCCTCGGCAATGTTCGCCTGGTTGATGGTGATCTCCTTGGGAACGCCGTTCACCAGGTCGCGGCCGCGCAGGTGAATCGTCTCGCCCACGCCGTCCGGCGGCGGGATGGCGATGGCGTAATCCTGCTTGATGCGCTCTGCCGTCGATTCGCCGATCAGCAGGTTGTGGTGGCGGCGGACATAGGAAACGATCGCCTCGTCCATCTTGTCACCGCCGACGCGAACGCTGGTGGTATAGGCAAGGCCGCGCAGCGACAGCACGGCAACCTCGGTCGTGCCGCCGCCGATGTCGACGACCATCGAACCGACCGGTTCCGTCACCGGCATGTCCGCGCCGATCGCGGCTGCCATGGGTTCCAGGATTAGGTACACCTGGCTTGCGCCCGCATTGCTGGCCGCGTCGCGGATCGCGCGGCGTTCGACCGAGGTCGATCCCGACGGAACGCAGATCACGATCTCGGGGTGGCGCAGGATGCTGCGCTTGCCGTGCACCTTCTTGATGAAATACTTGATCATGTGCTCGGCGACTTCGATGTCGGCGATCACACCGTCGCGCAGCGGGCGGATCGCCTCGATGCTGTCGGGGGTCTTGCCCATCATCATCTTGGCGTCGTCGCCCACGGCGCGCACGCGCTTGATCCCGTTCTCGGTCTCGATCGCGACGACCGAGGGCTCGTTCAAGACGATCCCGCGCCCTTCCACATACACGAGCGTGTTCGCCGTGCCGAGGTCGATCGCCATGTTCTGCGAGCCGAGCTGGAAAAGACGCGAAAAGAAATTTGCCATTGTAGGTATCGTCCCTCACCGGAGCCGCACTTGCCCTTGCGCCTGACCGTGACGCTGACAGCGATCCGTAAGTAGTTGCTGGTCCCTTGGTGTGCCTAGCCCAAACCTGACGCCTATGGAAAAAAATTCATGGGGTTGAAGCGGCTTTTCCACATGGTCCGTCATTCACCGGCCTCGAAAATCGGGCCGCTCGGCGCTAGCGTCCTTTCATGCCTGTCATACGACGACTTCCAGAGGCGCTGGTCAACCGCATCGCCGCGGGAGAGGTGGTCGAGCGCCCGGCCGCCGCGTTAAAGGAGATCGTTGAAAACGCAATCGATTCCGGGGCGAGCGAGATTGCCGTCGCGCTGACGGAGGGCGGCCTCGGATCGATCGAGGTGACGGACGACGGCTGCGGCATGTCGCCCGAGGAGATGGCGCTGGCGCTGGAGCGTCATGCCACGTCGAAACTGCCGGTCGAGCTGGTCGGCGAGGAAGGCGCGATCGAACAGGTGTCGACGCTTGGCTTCCGGGGCGAGGCATTGCCTTCGATCGCCAGTGTCGCCCGGCTGACCATCGAGTCGCGTCCCGCCGGTGCGCCGCAGGGCTGGAAGCGCATCACCGATCATGGCGAGACGATCGCCGAGGAGCCGGCCGCGCTGCCGCCGGGCACGCGTATCCGGGTCGAGGACGTTTTCGCCCGCGTGCCCGCGCGCCGCAAGTTCCTGCGAACGCCCCGCAGCGAGTACATGGCCTGCCACGACGTGATGCGCCGCCTGGCGATGGCGCGGCCCGACGTGGGGTTCCGCTTTTCCAACGATGACCGCCGTATTTTCGCCGTGCAGCCGGGTGAGAGCCTTGAGACGCGCGTTTCGCGCCTGGTCGCGCGCGAACTGGCCGACAATGCGGTCAGCATTGATTGCGCGCGCGGACCGGTCGATGCGCCGCTGCGGCTGACCGGAATTGCGGGACTGCCGACCTACAAC
>JAPYSD010000641.1 GCA_029936705.1 Croceicoccus sp.
TCGCAGAAACGCTCGATATTGGCATCGTCCAGCGGCGCATCGACCTCGTCCAGCACGCAGATCGGCGCCGGATTGGTCAGGAACAGCGCAAAGATCAGCGCCACCGCGGTCAGCGCCTGTTCGCCGCCCGATAGCAGGGTCAGCGATTGCAGCTTCTTGCCGGGCGGCTGGGCATAGATCTCCAGCCCAGCTTCCAAGGGATCGTCGCTGTCGACCAGCGCCAGATGCGCCTGCCCGCCGCCGAACAACGTGGCGAAGAGCGAGCGGAAATGCTCGTCCACCGCGTCGAAGGCAGCGCGCAGCCGTTCGCGCCCCTCGCGGTTCAGGCTACCGATCGATCCGCGCAGCCGGTGCACCGCCTCGGCCAGCTCCGCCTGTTCGGCGGCGCTCGATCCGTGCTCGGCCTCGGCCTCGGCAAGTTCGTCGGCGGCGACCAGGTTGACCGGTCCCAGCCGTTCGCGCGAAGCGGTCAGGCCTTCCAGCTGCTGCGCGTGACGCTCGGCGGACAGGCCGGCCGCCTCGGCGCTGTCGAACCCGATGCGTTCGGGCAGCAGCGGGGGCGGGCAGTGAAAACGCTCGCCGCTGGCGCGGGCAAATTCGCCGCGTCGGGATTCCTCGTTCTCGGCGCGTGCGGCGGCACCGGCGCGGGCTTCGCGCGCAGCGGCCAGCGTTTCGTTGGCGGCGGCGAAGGCGGCATCGGCTTCGCCCGCGGCGACCTCGGCCTCGGCATGCGCGGCCTGCGCCCTGTCAAGTTCGGCGGTCAGACGGTCGCGCGCGGCGCTGGCCTGCTCGATCTCCGCCTGTAGAGCTTCGGGTCTTGCGGCGGTGATCGCGCGTTCTTCCTCGATCTCCTCGCGCCGCCGCGCCACGTCGGCCAGCCGCCGCGCCGCATCGCCCGACCGCGCATCCCAGCCGCGCATATCGGTGCGCATCGCGTTGATCCGCTCACGCCCGACGGCGATCGCCTGTTCCAGCGCGGCGTGCTCGGCCATCGCCTGCTGCAGCCGCGTGCGTGCGGCGTCGTTGCGGTTTCGTGCCGCTTCGCTCGCTTGCCGCTGAGCAGTCGGGTCGGGCAGGGCGTCGCGCTTGGCGGCAGCGTCGGCCAGCTCGTCCTTGGCGGCAGTGACGCGGCCTGCCAGCTCCTTCACCCGCTCCGCCAGTTCGGCACGCGCGCGCAATAACCGGTCCAGCGCGGATTCGGCCTGTCCCCGCGCCATAAGGGCCGATCGCTCCTCGTCCGCCGCGGCGGTCATCGCGCGCTCCGCCTCGGCATTGGCTTCGCGCGCCTGTTCGAATGCCGCGCTGGCGTCCGCCTGCTCTTCCTCCGCCCGGGCCAGCGCGTCGCGCAGGGCAGGCAGCCGCGCCGCCAGCGCATCCAGCCGGTTCGCCGCCTCCAGCATAGCCGCTTCCGCCGCGCCTTCGCCGCGCACCACGAACCCGTCCCAGCGGCGCAGCGCGCCTGCCTTCGTCACCAGCCATTCGCCGGGGTTCAGGGCCTGTCCGTCGTCCTCGTCCGCCACGCGCACCAGCGCCAGCCGCGCCCGAAGTTCGCCGGGCGCATCGGTGACATGGGCAGCAAGGCTTTCGGCATGCGGCGTGGGTACTGTTCCCCCCGTCCAGAACCGCCCTTCCTCGCCATCCGCGGGCGCCGCCAGCAGGGCCGCGCCGTCGCGCCCCAGCGCGGCGGCAAGCGCACGCTCGTAACCGGGCGCGGCCTTCACCGCATCGATCGCTCGCTTACGGCCTTTCGCGCCCTTGTCGGCCTTTTCCCGCGCCGTGCGGTCACGCAGCAGCGCGTCGTGCTCGCGCTCCACCCCGGCTAGTTCCGCCCGCGCCGAGGACAACGCGCT
>JAPYSD010000642.1 GCA_029936705.1 Croceicoccus sp.
GAGCAGCATCACGATGGTCGAACCAAGCAAGAAACGGCCCATCTCCTCCCCCTTGCGCAGGAAGATGTCCTGGTCGGCATAGGACCATTCGGAAATCCTGCCGGTGCGTTTCGGATTGACCACGCCGTGCCACACGGTCGCCATGCTGCCGACGATGGTCGCACCGACCAGCACCATCACGAACGGCCCGTGCTGCGGCGACTGGAAGACGCAGACCACGCGCTCGTTACGTGCGAACAGCCCCGGCACGCCGCGCGCGGTCACCGGATTGACCGAGAACAGGCTGCCCGGGACATAGATCATGCGCATCAGCGTACCGTCGCAGGGCATGTGCAGCCGGTGATAGTCGCGCGGCGACAGGTACAGGTTGGCAAAGCTGCCATGGCGGAACCGCTCTGCCAGATCGGCATCGCCGCCCAGCAGCTGGGTGGTGGTAAAGCGGTGCCCCTTCGCCTGCAGGATGTGGTGGTCGTCGATGTCGCCAAGCTGGCTGATCGCGCCGTCGACGGGGCTGACGAAATCGGCATCGGCCAGCGGGCGCGCACCCAGTTTCAGCGGGCGCGTGAAGAAATCGTTGAAGCTGTGGTAGCTGGCGGTGTCGGGATCGTGCGCCTCGCTCATGTCGACGCCATAGCGGCGCACGAACCAGTCGATCAGCCGCGTCGTCATGCGCCCGCCCTTTGCGCCCGCCACCCGGCCGGCGAAACGGGTCAGCCCCTGCTTGGGCAGCAGGTACTGGAGCAGGACTTTCATACGGTCTGACATGCTATCCCCTAACGCAAGGAGGGCCGATATAGTGCCATGCCGCCATCGGCCAAGCCGTATTTCGGGCCGGCGGCGCGGCGCTTTGGGCGCGCGGCACCTATTATTTCCGCCAATGGCCGCCACCGCCCATCCGCGCGACAACGGGCCCCGGGAAAGGAGCAAGTTCATGGACCGAGTGGAGGCGCCCTGGCGCTGGCTGGAGCGATTGCCGCGCCACCTTGCGGATTTCGCGGACCAGTGGCGGGGCAAGACCATCGCCGACCTCGCGCGGGAACGGGTGGACGAGGACGCGGACTTCGTCGCGCTGATCGATGATCGCCGCGAACTGACGCGCCGCGCATGGCTGGACGATGCGCAGGCGCTGGCGAATGCGCTGCACGCGCGCGGCCTTGCAGCAGGCGACGTGGTCGCGTTCCAGACACCGAACTGGCACGAAGCGGCCATCATCGACCTCGCCTGCGCCATCGCGGGGCTGGTGCTGAGCCCTATCGTGCCCATCTACCGCGACGCGGAAGTGACGATGATGCTGGGCGACTGCCGCGCCCGCGCGCTGTTCACCTGCACACAGTTCCGCCGCTACGACTATGCCGAGATGGCCGCGCGCATCCGCCCGGACCTGCCCGACCTGGCACATGTCTTCACCGTCCGCGGCAGCGGGCCGGACGATTTCGCCGCGCTGGTCGCCGAAGGGCGCGATCTGCCCGCCTACCAGCCCGAAGTCGACGCGACCGAAGTGAAGCTGGTGCTCTATACCTCGGGCACGACGGGTCGGCCCAAGGGCGTGCTGCACAGCCACAACACGCTCGAGAATATCGTGCGCAAGAGCTATGAGCACTGGCATATCGGGGCGGGCGACACGCTGATCATGCCCTCGCCCGTCACCCATGTGTCGGGCTATGCCAACGGGCTGGAATCGCCGCTGATCATGGGCACGCGCGTCGTGCTGATGGAAAGCTGGAACGCCGTGGAAGCCGTCCGCCTGATCGAGCGCTACGAGGTGGCGGGCACGGTCGCGGCCACGCCCTTCCTGGTCGAACTGGCCGATGCCGCGCGCCGCGCGGGCACGCGGCTGCCA
>JAPYSD010000085.1 GCA_029936705.1 Croceicoccus sp.
GCCGTTAGGCATCGGAATCGTAGGATGCGGTTTTGTAGCCGATTTTTACGCCGCTAACCTACCGTCATGGCCAATATTGTCCCTGCGTGCGGTGCATGACAGCAATCCCGTTCGCGCTAATGCATTTGCTGCGCGAAACCAGGTAACAGCTTATCATAGCTTAGGCGCATTGCTATCCGACTCAAACATTGATCTGATCGTCAATTTAACCAATCCAGAAAGTCACTCCGCCGTCACGCGTGCAGCGCTGATTGCAAATAAACATGTCTATTCCGAAAAGCCACTGGCTCTTGATATGCGCGATGCGGAGGAGCTTGTCGTGCTCGCGCGATCACGCGGGCTACACTTGGCTTGTGCGCCCTGTACGGTGCTTGGCGCAACGGCCCGCGCTCTACAGGCAGCGATAGCGCGCGGCGACATCGGCACACCGAGGCTAGTTTATGCCGAACTCGACGACGGACCAGTTCATCAGATGCAACCAGAAAGCTGGGCATCTCCCGAAGGCACACCCTGGCCCTGGACCGATGAACTGGCGATGGGCTGTACGCTGGAGCACGCGGGATATCACCTTTCATGGCTCGTCGCCCTGTTCGGCGCTGTAGAAAGCGTGACAGGTTTTTCGCACGTGCTTGTGCCAGAAAAAGGAAAGCTCGATTTTGAGCCAGGCCCGGACTTCTCGGTCGGCTGCATCGTATTCCGCTCAGGCGTAGTCGCGCGGCTAACCTGTAGCACCGTCGCGGCGCACAACCATCGGTTTCGTGTCATTGGCGACAAAGGCGAGCTCATCACTGATGCCTGCTGGCACGACCACGCGCCTATCAGGCTGCGTCGTTACGATGCTATTTCACTGCGTGCCGAGTCATTTCCCTTCATTCGCCGCCATACTATGCTGCGCAGGCTATTCGGTCTCGACGGCTCTCGCTCCGACCTGTCTCCTCGCATCGGCTGGCGGGCCCGGATATCTCGCCACCGCATCGACTATGCATCCGGAATCGCCGACCTAGCGCGGGCCATTTGCGAGAACGGTTCCTCATCCATGTCCGGCGAAAGCGCACTAACTGTAACGCGCACGACGCTAGCGATCGAGGAGGCCAAGCGGTGACTGCTTTGCCGTCCGACGGCGAGAAACTAACGGTGGCCGTGGTAGGCGCGCGCGGCTTCATCGGTAGTCGATTGGTTGAAAGACTGGCTGCCAGCGGAATGGAAGTTGTCCCTATCGCCCGTACGGGTTCCAAAGTCCGACTAGCGGAGGCCCGTGACGCCGACGCGCTGACCGAAGCCTTCGCAGGATGTGATATGGCCGTACACACGATTGCGGGCGATGCCGCCATGATTACCGGCGCAATCCCGCCCCTGCTGGAGGCTGCCCAACGAGCTGGACTGACGCGGATTGTGTATATTTCCAGCGCATCGGTGCACGGCCAATCGCCTGCACCAGATACGAATGAAGATAGCGCTCTCGCTGTGTCTCAACCTTTTGCCTATAATACGGCTAAGGCGCGTGCTGAGACGACACTGATGACAATTAATCGACAGGACGGCGACGGCGCGGATTTAAAACGTCCCGAAATCTCGATTTTGCGGCCCGGCATCGTCTATGGCCCGCGTGCACGATGGTTCACCGAATTCGCTCAAGAATGGCAATCAGGAACGGCTTGCCTGATTAATGGTGGCGCAGGCATCTGTAACGCCTGTCATATCGACAACCTATGTGAGGCTGTCCGGCTCGCGCTAACCAAACCACAGGCCGCAAACCAAATCTTTCTTGTCGGCGATGCTGAAGAAATGCACTGGAGCGAACTATACGCCCCTGTAGCAGCTGCGATGGAACGATCGCTTGAGGATGTGCCAGAAGCGCCGGTGCTGACCAAGGATATTAAATCCCCTCACCGGTTTCATCCAGACCGCTTGATCCGCCGCTTCATCAAGAGCCGTGATGTGAGGCCCCAAATCAGCAAAGAGATGGCTTTACTCCAGTCGTGCAGTGTGCGCCTGCCAACGGCCAAGGCTACCCGCGTATTGGGTTACCGCCCGCCCGTTTCGAAAGCTCAGGGATTGGCGGAAGCAGAGGCTTGGCTCCGCGAGGCACGTCCTTGGCAGACCAAACCGTGACCAATTTTGATACTATCCACGACCAATTGCCAACTATCGGACAAGGGCCCGAAACGCACGATAAGGTCGCGGTCGTAATCCCGACATATAATCACGCCCGTTTCCTTAGCGCGGCGATCGAAAGCGTGCTGGCCCAAACCCGTCCTGTCGATGAAATCTTGGTGATCGATGACGGCTCTTCGGACGTTCCTGGAGACGTGGTCGTCCTCTATCCGGGCGTACGCATCGTTCATCAAGCAAATGCCGGATTGTCGGCAGCTCGTAATCGTGGAGCCCTCGAGACGAGTGCGCAGTTCGTCCTCTTTCTTGATGCGGACGACCGACTCAAGCCGGAAGCTATCGCGCTATCGCTCGAAAATCTCCTTAGTCATCCCGATGCAGCCTTCTCATATGGCGGTTACGAACTGGTGTATTCATCAGCTGACAGCTCGATCCGAAAACAACGACGCGCCACCTACTATCCATCGCCGACCGCGGCGTTCGGAGCCTTTCTGGAAATGAACCGCGTTGGGATGCATGGCACTGTCCTATATCGCCGGGAGGCAATCGAGAATGTGGGCGGCTTCAATCCTGGGATGCGCGCATGCGAGGACTACGACCTTTTTCTCAGAATAGCCATGCGGTACAAAATCGTGTGCCGCCCCGAAGTGCTGGCCGAATACTGGCACCATGGCACTAACATGTCCCATGATCCCGCTTTCATGCTGCGCTGGACGCAAACGGTTTTAGAGTTGCGCCGGGCCGATGCCGACGCAATCGGTCTGCTCGAGAACCTGTCGCGCGGACAGCGATGGGCGCGCGCTTATTATACCGGAGTATGGATCGGTCAACTCAAGTCAGGCGGTGTGACACTGCAGACTATAAAGCGTGGCGCGGTACTGGCATATCTAGCGCCAGGCGCGATGGCGTTGGCGGGCTGGAGTCGTTTCGCCGCACATGTACGCGTTCACGGGAGACGGCTCCGTCGGCGTTGCCTTGGACAGTGGCGTGACTAGGGCCCCGGCCATCAGCGCCATCATCATCGTATTGAATGGCGAAGCATTCCTGAAGCAAGCGATTGAGTCGATCCGTACCCAGACCGAAACTGACTGGGAACTGATCATTGTTGATGACGGTTCTACCGATTCAACGTCGGCAATCATCGCCAATGCGATGGCGCTGGATGCTCGCATTTCGACCGTCAGTCACCCGGACCGGGCAAACAGAGGTATGAGTGCCTCCCGCAATCTAGGTGTCGCGGTGGCATGTGGACGACACATCGCCTTTCTTGACGCTGACGACATCTGGCTTCCTGATAAGCTTTCGTTGCAGCGCACATTGCTGGACCAAGACCCTACGCTTGGAATGGTTTACGGTCGGGTGAAGATCTGGCGCAGTTGGGAAAGCGGTAACGCCCAAGATGATTTTTTCTATGATCTGGGCGTTGACCCTGAGCAGGCTTACGAACCTCCAGCTTTGCTTACATTGCTGATGCAGAACCGTTTTCAAACCCCTACAAGTTGCGGCAGTTTGATCCGGCGTGCCGCCGTTCTAAACTCAGGCGGGTTTGACCCAGCTTTCCGCGGCATGTTCGAAGATCAGGTTTTTTATGCAAGGCTGCTCGCGCAGTACCGGGTCCATGTATCTGATAAATGCGTGGCGCTCTATCGCAGCCATGACGATGGCTGTACCGCGAGGATGAGCGACGATTTTGAAGTGGCGCGCGCGCACTGGCGTTACCTCACTGCAACGAAACGATATCTAAAGCAGCGTAGTTTGGACAGTGCTGTGCTAACTCGTGCGATCCGCCGCGCACAACGGGATCTTATCATCGCAACCTCAAAACGCCGTATGCGAGGCTTGCTTGCTGGACAGGCAGAGGGATGATTGAGACGCCGCTCGTTTCGATCCTTACGCCTTTTCTCGATGCCGCACCCTTTCTGGGAGAAGCAATCGCGTCTGTTTGTGAGCAGGATTTCGAGCACTGGGAACTGCTGCTGATCGATGACGGGTCACGTGATGCAAGTCTCGAGACGGCGCGATTGGCAGCGGCCCATAATCCGCGAATCCACCTGATTGCAGCGCTGGACAACGGTCCGAAGGGCGCGGCGGCCGCAAGAAACCGCGGCCTCCGAGAAGCTCGCGGTCGTTATATAGCCTTCCTTGACGCAGACGATAAATATGAACCTTTCATGTTAAGTCGTCATATCAGTTTGTTCGAGAAATATAATGATTTAGCAATGGTTTATGGCCCCACCCGTTGGTGGCATCCAGATGATGCCTCTCTGGATCAGATTGAGGATATGCGCGACATTGCAGGCCAGATCTATGAGCCACCCGACCTGCTGGAAAAGGTGATCCTTGCAAACGATAGCCCCGTTCCGTGCACTTGCGCCGTGACTATACGACGCGATCTGCTGGTCGGAATTTGCGGGTTCGAGGAAAATTTCCGGCTTTATGAGGACCAAACGGTCTGGGCGCGGATTATGCTGGATCATCGGGTATATGTCGACGACAAGCCTGTTGCGTTCTATCGTCAGCACGCGGCATCGGTCTCAGCAAAGACTGACGCATCGGGCAAACACGGTCGTCACGGAGGTCTTCCAGCCCGATCCGCATTCCTCGATTACGTCGACCAGATTGTCAGCGGGCATCAACACGAGGCTCGGCTTCGGCGCGCCCTGCGCTGGGCGCGCTGGCGCATGCGGCAGCAGCATAAACGGTGGTATCGCACGTGGCGTAGGATCCGCCGCCTTGCAATCAAACTACGCCGAGATCTCCTCCAATTGCGTCGCTAGTCTCCCGTCTTTTCTCTCTCCCAAGCAAGCCGCGGCCTGATCAGGCCTGGCCAATCCCCGAACCAGCCAAACCGGTCGGCCTCATGGTCCATGATTTCAAGTTCGAGCAAACCCGGCAATTTCAGCGGGTCTTCCGCATCCTCGGCAATTTCAAATCCGACAGTATGCCGTCCATTGTTCAACAGATCGCCGGGCACAAGACAGCAGATGCGATACTGGCCCGGCGGCCACGGCGCGCGTTTCTCCGGGGGGCTCACACAAAACAACAGTTCGCCGCCTGCGCTGCGAAAGGACACGGTTGGCTGAACAAGTGGATCCTTACCGATGCTGCCGCCTGTCTGCCTGACCGTGAACTCGAGGATGATATCGGATTTCACATGAATGGGATCACCTACGGCACCGCCTTTAGGCCGCGCTGACGCCGCCAAGACCTGCAATTGCCCCTTTTCCGGCAACTGACCTGGCCCGAAGGAAACAGCGCCCCCACTGTTGCCGCCGGGATGGGTCCGAATGTAACGGTTGATAATCTTCCCGGTAGGACCGTCATCGACGAGCGATCCCTTCTCAAGCAAGATTGCGCGCTCGCATAGCGAACGCATCGCTGTGAGGTTGTGGCTGACGAACAAAATTGTTCGCCCCGAGGCCGAAAAACCATTCATCCGGTCAAGACATTTCTGTTGGAACCCAACGTCCCCAACCGCCAACACCTCGTCAACCAGGAGAATCTCGGTTTCGAGATGTGCAGCGACGGCGAAGGCGAGGCGCATATACATTCCGCTGGAATAGCGCTTCACCGGTGTCTCGAGGAACGCCTCGACGCCCGAAAAATCGACGATCTCATCAAAGCGTTTGGCAATATCATTACGCGACATGCCGAGGAGCATGCCGTTTAAGAAGATGTTGTCGCGTCCAGTTAGTTCGGGATGAAAACCGGATCCGACTTCGAGTAGCGACCCCACCCGACCGCGCAAGGCGATCTGTCCTGAAGTCGGCGGGGTTATCTGCGACATGATCTTCAAGAGCGTGCTCTTGCCTGCGCCATTGTCGCCCACTAGCGCCACGCTTTCCCCTTGACGAACAGTGAAGCTCACTTCCTCAAGGGCATTAAACCACATTGTTTCGCCTGGCTCGCAACCGCGCAATCGCGTCATTCGGTTCGCCAACATGCTGCGCAAGGTTTCATGCGCCCACATCCCGCGGCGAAAGCGTTTTGATACCTTGTCGGCGCGGATTGCGAAATCGCTCTGGCGCTTCATAACATATCTGCCAAACGGCGTTCTAGAAACCTGAACAGTAGCAATCCACCCAAAAACATCGCCATCGCCGAGATGCAGGATATAGTCAGCGCAAGAGGTGGCGGAAACGCCGTACCGAGGAGCGCTGCACGAAACAATGTCACCTGCCCTGCCATGGGATTGAGGTAGTAGAGCAGAGAGACCAGATCGCCGCCCCGAAGCGCTGGGTAAGCGACCGGCGTCGCTAATAGTCCAACTTGCGCAATTATCGGGACCAGTTGTCGCAGATCGCGGAACATTACATTCAACGCCGCGAGCGCACAGCCCAACCCTGTGGCCGCCATTAATGTGAAGAAAATCGCCGGGATCGCCCAGAGTAATTCCACTCCCGGCGAAGGTACGAAGATTGCCAATAAGACCGCAAGCAGTGCTAGAGCGATCATGAAATCGATGCAACTCGTTGCGACCGCCGAAATCGGCAATAGCATGCGCGGAAAATAGATTTTGCCGATCATCTCGCGATGATTGTGCAAGCTGCTTGATGCAGCAACGACCGGTTGGATAAACAAATTCCACAAGATCAACCCGGCAAGGCCGAATACCGGATAAGGAACCGCTCCGGTATCGACGCGTACAAACCGGCCGAACACAATCCAGAAAATCGCGACCATGATGACCGGCTGAAATAGGGCCCAGATCACGCCAAAAAAGGTCTGCTGGTAGCGCACCTTAATATCACGCCACGCAAGGAATAGCAGGAGATCGATCCGCTGCCAGACGGATCGCAATCCCAAGTCGGGAAAGCGCGATCCCGCTTCGATAAATATCTCGTCCAGGCCCTCGGGCCGGTGCTTGGCCATATGCGCTTTGCAACTCCGTATACAATTGATACAGCCGAAACCGGCCCGGCGGTCAATCGCTGCGTTGCCTAGTCGCGGGCGCAGCAAAAGGCGCGATCTATGCAAGGACTTGATATTATCACGCGACTTGCTCGGCTTCCTGGCTTCGCTGCCCTTCGCCGCTGGCGGTACCGCTGTCGCCGCGCCGCCGCCACCCGACCGCTGTCACGCAATTTCGGTTGGGAGCGCGGTACGCCGGTTGATCGGCTTTATATTGAACAATTCCTTGCAACGAACGCGAGCGATATTGCCGGCCGCGTATTGGAAGTGGGCGACGACTCCTATTCGCGAAAATACGGCGGCAAGAATGTACAACGCCAAGATATCTTGCATGTAAATCCAGACGCGCCAAGCGCGACAATTGTGGGCGACCTATGCGATCCCGCAGTTTTACCGACGGGTGCTTTCGATTGTATCCTGATTACGCAGACACTGCACCTTCTGTGGGACCTGCGCGAAGGCATGCGCCAATTGCATCGTGCCTTGGCCCCCGGCGGAAAATTGCTTTTGACAGTCCCGGGAATTTCGCCTGTCGATCCTTATGAGTGGAATGATAGCTGGTACTGGTCCCTGAACGGAATAAGTGTCGAGCGTCTGCTAGCCGAGCATTTTGATGTGTCAAACAGGCAGGTTAACGTCCGTGGCAATCTTTATGCCGCGACAGCTTTCCTTCATGGCGCGGTATTGGAGGAATTGAACCTAGCAACCATGGGAGAGACCGATCCGGTCTATCCAGTGGTTATTTGCGCGCGCGCTATCAAGGCATCGCCGACTGCATGATGCCCCAGTCGCCCGGACGCCTTGTCTTCGTTATCAATTCGATCGGCACCGGTGGGGCCGAACGCGTATTAAATATCCTCTTGGACGAGCGGCCGTCTTGGGCGCGGATGCATGAAATCCACCTTGTACTGCTCGATGATGGACCGTTGATGCGTGCGATCGCCGCTGTGGACCATCTCCACATGCTCGACGGACGCGGGAGTTTGTGGCGGAGTATGGTCCAACTGCACGGGCTCTTGGACCGATTGCAGCCTGTTCTCGTTGTGTCATTCTTGATCCGCGCCAATCTTGCGGCAGCATGCTGGCGATGGCGCAAAGGCCGTGCACCGGTAATTGTTTGCGAGCGAATGCACGTTAGTTCGCATCTGTCCGGTCGCTATCGCCCCGCCGCAAACTGGGTGCTGACCATGGCCATCAGAAATGCATATCGGCATGCGAATTGCGTTTTGGCAGTGTCGCAAGGTGTTGCCGACAATCTCGTTGAACACTACCAAATTTCACGTGAGCGGATCGAAACCGTCCCCAATCCCTACGATCCTGCTACTCTGGCCGTAGCCGCGAGTAAAACCCCCGCGGTGCATTTGCCGCGACCATATATGGTCGCCGTTGGCCGTATGGTCGCTGCAAAGAATTTTGCAGGACTGATCAACGCCTATGCGTTCGTCGATCCTGCGATCGATTTGGTCATATTGGGTGAAGGTCCTGAACGCGCTACGCTAGCAGCGCAGATTATCGAACTGGGTCTGCAAAACCGTGTCCATATGCCTGGCTACCTTGCAAACCCTCTTCCCGTCGTGGCGCGCGCACGGTTTCTGGTTTCTGCGTCTCGCAACGAAGGCTTCCCCAATGCCATAGCCGAAGCGATGGCGTTGGGAGTTCCGATACTATCGACCGATTGCCCATCTGGTCCGGCTGAATTGCTGAGTGGACACGCCGGCGCACCAGGATCTTGCGTTCAAGCGTCGGCAGGTATGCTGGTACCGATGGACGATCCAAAGGCATTGGCACACGGTATTTCGATCCTGGTCGATCGTGACGATTTAATCGTATCACTTGGCCGCGCCGCACGCGCACGGATCGATGACTTCCCCCAAAACGCTATTGTCGAGCGATATTGGGAGCAGTTCCGAACCGTTATGGCGACGGAAAAACAGTCCTAGAGTTCTCGTAAGACGGTTTCGAACAATGCTTCGGATTGGTCGATCATGCCAAAAGGTGTGAAGCGCGCCAATCCCACCTGCGTGATTACAAACTTCACAGGGCGTGCTCGGGCATTGCCAGAATGCGAATAATCGCGGCGACATCGCCGACTTCGAAATAGCGCTGCGTAGGCAGGCAAAACTCACGATGCAGCGGTAGGTCAGAACGCGCCATGGAGCTGCCATTCGCGGCATGCGTATCTGCCAATTTCGCGTAAAATTTGTATCCGGGGAGCTGCTTTCCAGGTTTAGGCGTGCCGGCTAAACACCTGGAATTGAAACGGTTTGACTCTTCAAAATCACCCAGCTCATGACTGCCCTAGTGTGCTGTCCTGCGTGCGAGCTATTATAGTGCTCGATCGGCGAATGTCGGGGCGCGGCGATCGCAGTGCTGCCTCAAATCATAGTTTCGACCCGAGCGCCGTGTTTGTATGCGGCAACAGTTATCTTCGGTTAGCGGTTCTTCCTCAAAATGCGTTCTTGTGAGCGAAGACAAAAGCTGTTCGCAATAAGATCAACAAATCCCTCCATGGCGACCAATTGGCGATATATTCGAGATCACAACGCAAACGGTTGGAGAGGTCGCCCTCGCTCCTGGTAGCACCCCTATACCCTCGTATTTGCGCGAGCCCTGTCAGCCCCGGACGCAAGGAATGCCTATGCCAATATCTTGCATCGATCTCCCAAAATAGTTTTTCGCCAGCCTGAGATCCCAGCGCATGAGGCCTCGGACCGATTAACGACATGTCACCTTTGATAACGTTAATC
>JAPYSD010000643.1 GCA_029936705.1 Croceicoccus sp.
GGCGAGACCTTGTCTCTTCGAAGCCATGTGACAATCTCTTCCGGATATCATCCGCCCGAGACATTCTTGAGGTTTCCGGCAATAGGTCTTGAACGAGTTCAAGTAAGCGGATTTTTTCATCGTCATCCATGCCAAATTCTTTGGCAAGTTCCTCAATATGACGACGCCTCTTGCCTCTTTCTCGACGAGAATCTTTAAGCTCCTCGTCTTTTAAATCTCCCTCATTCGAGGTCAAAGGTGGTTCCAAATCCGAATCCGAAATAGGGTCCGCAACCCCGCCCTCTTCCATCGGGAATTTTTGTTTCGGTCGCTTAGGACCGTCAGCACTTTCTTCTTCCATCATAGTTGATCCTTGAGAATCGAATCAGAAACCTCTGCTCTTCAGACCTTTGCGAGAGGGTGGCTCAGACCACATAAAGCTTAGCAAAGTACTCATCGGCATCGGCGAACGGAGCACAACACCGCTGCCAGAAGAACTGTGCCTTTTCGCGGAACAGGTCGGCGCAGACCACATAACATTCTAGGATATAGGATTTCCGCGGTTTGTTTGCATATCAGAGGGTGGCTGAGACCACATAAGCCCTAGTTTATACTACTTTTAGCATACCGCAGTCGCAGACCACATAGGTCACGGAATACCTAAGATCGTGGCGGATTTCAGGATCGGTGCCTGAGGGTGGCGCAGACCTCACAAAAATCCCACAATTCGCTCAAACCCGCATTTATCCGTGTGTTCTGTTCGATAAGAACCAAAATAAAACGGCACCCGAGCGCCGGTAACCGCAAGATATTTAGATATTTCGCTATTTCTCTGAACCGGCCACATACAATTTCTGGACAAGAGATACCAAATTTGACTGACGACGGGCGATTATTCGCGGCATGTCTACTAGACAGTTTGTTAATTTCGTACGCGCAATACCTCAAAAAGGTCCGCACCTTCGGAGCAGACCTGTTTGATGCGCTTTTACGGCCATTCTGGCCTCCAAAGGGTAGTTCGCTGCGCTCACACGTCGCCCCTGCCGGGCCTCCTCGTTGCGGTCATGGGCATGACCTGGGGCGGCGAGCATCGCCTTAGGAATAGGTGATACCGTTCGGACAGCATCTGTCGTCCGATCCGGATCCAGAATTTTCTTCGAAGACCTGAAGGAAGGAATGCCGGGCTGAACCGGCATGAAGAGAGGAAAAGATTTCCGCTCGAGCTTCGCCTCGCCGGTTCGCCAACCGAACCGAAAAGGAAAACGAAAATGACTAACCAACACCTCGATCCAGTGCTCGAGGAACACGCAAAAGTTTTACAGCACGAACCTGGGTACACCGTGCTGCGACGCGTCCCCGAACCCTATTCGCAATTTCCCGATGATGGCGTTCCGCCCGATGGCCGCTGCATTGCAATCGTCGATCTCGAAACAACCGGCCTCCACGCAGAAAAAGATTCTATCATCGAACTCGCTCTCATGCTCGTATGGGTGGACGAAGAAGGCGAAATCATTTCGCACTTCGGGCCCTTGAGTTGGTTGGAGGATCCAGGCCTAGAACTCGATCCGCGGATCACGCTCGTCACAGGTCTCGCCAATCACCATCTGGTCGGCAAAACCATCAACGATATCTCAGTCGAAGGGCTGCTCAGCCGCGCTGATATTTTCGTCGCGCACAATGCCCAATTCGAAATCGATTTTCTCGAGCGGCGCTATCCTATTCTCGAACACGCGCCATGGGGTTGTTCGCTTCGAGATATCGATTGGTTGATGGCTGGTTTCGATGCGCGAGCGCAAGGCCACTTGCTGATGCAACATTCATGGTTCAGCGACGCACATCGCGCAGGTCCGGAC
>JAPYSD010000644.1 GCA_029936705.1 Croceicoccus sp.
TTCCAGCACGGTGGCGGCAAAGGGCTTCATCGGGTCCAGCCAGCGGCGGTGCAGGCCGATGTCGAACTCGCGCGCCTCGGCCCGGTCGACCGCCAGCCAGTCGACGAAATCGGGATCGGCGGGGCCGCCCATGCGCGCCAGCAGCGCTTCCCACGCGGACAGGCTGTCGATCCGCCACGACATCGCGTGGCGCGCGCCCTCGATCCGCTGGCGGGTCTGGCCGTCCATCCAGTCGGGCGCGTCGTCGCCGCTGGCGATCAACGCGTCGAGCCGCGCCATCAGCTTCATCAGCGGCTGGCGCAGCCGGGCGAGGGCATCGCGCGCCTCCGCCGCCGCTTCCAGGAACGGCCCGTCGAGATCGGCGGCCTCGGTCTCGATCCCATAGCCCGCCTCGCCGCTGCCACTTTCGTCGCGGGCGTGGGTCAGGCGGCGGACGTGGGCCAGCAGGTTCTCGATCGCGCCCATCGGCTCACCCTCGGCGATGCGCGCCAGCCAGCCGTCGGAAGGCAGCAGCATCGCGGCATCGCGTGCGTCGGCAATCGCCTTGCCCGCGACCTCGTCATAGCTTGCCACGTCGGCGAGCCGCGCGGACAGGCCGCGCCGCCGCCCGCTGCGGGCCTGTCCGGCGCGGGTTTCGGGGCCCAGTACCCAGCGGCGCATCTCGATCGCCTCGCTGCCCGACAATTGTGCGGCAAAGGTCGAATCGGCGGCGTCGAAAAGGTGATGCCCCTCGTCGAAGACGATGCGCGCCGGGCGGGCATTGGCGCCTTCCTCGCGGTGCTGCGCTCTCGCGGCGTGGACCATGACCAGCGCGTGATTGGCGATCACCAGGTCGGCATGTGCCGAATCGCGCGTTGCCCGTTCGATGAAGCAGCGCTTGAAATGCGGGCACCCGGCATAGATGCATTCGCCGCGCCGGTCGGTCAGCGCCGCCAGCCCGCGCCTGCGGAACAGGGTGGGCAGCCAGCCGGGCAGGTCGCCGCCGACCATGTCGCCATCCTCGGTAAAGGCGGCCCAGCGCGCCACCAGCTGCGCGAAGATCGCAGAACGCCCGGTAAAGCCGCCGCCCTGCAGCGCATCTTCCAGGTTCAGCAGGCAAAGGTAATTGTCGCGTCCCTTGCGCACGACCACGGCGGGGCTCATCCGGTCGGGATCGTGCTCGGTCCAGGCGCGGCGGCTTTCGCGGCGAAGCTGGCGTTGCAGCGCCTTGGTATAGGTGGAGACCCAGACCGTGCCGCCCGATTTCTCGGACCACAGCGACGCGGGGGCAAGATAGCCCAGCGTCTTGCCGACCCCGGTGCCCGCTTCGGCCAGCAGCATGTTGGGCTGGCCCCGTTCGCGGCGCGGTTCGAAAACGTGGGCGGCGGCGCGGGCATAGTCGCGCTGCCCCTCGCGCCGTTCGGACCCCTGGCCGGTCAGCGCGTCCAGCCGCTCCGACACGGCATCGGGTTCCAGCAGCGTATGCGCGGGCTGGGGGCGGGGCGGGCGCTCCTCCCACTCGGGCAGCTTGGAAAACACCCAGCGCTCGGCGCGCTCGGGCCGCTTGACGTGGGACAGCAGCAAATGCGCCCAGGGCCAGCGATGCCGCACCAGCGATTGCAGCACGCTCCACGCGCCCTCCCGCTCGGCCCAGTCATCGGCTTCGCATCGTGCAAACAGCGCCGCCGCCGCGCGCGCCAGCAGCAGCGGGACATCGCTCTCGCTCTCAGGCTCGGGCAGGTCCAGCGCATGCGCCAACCCGCGCGGCGTGGGCACCATGAAGCGGGCCGGATGGACGAAGGCGAACAGCTCCAGCAGGTCCAGCCCCGACAGCTCGGGATAGCCGAGGCGG
>JAPYSD010000645.1 GCA_029936705.1 Croceicoccus sp.
CGCCCGAACAGTTCCTGTCCTATGTGACGCTCGCGCTGGCGGCCGCCGGTGCGGATCTCGACCAGTTCGAGGCGGCTGCGCGCAACGGCTTTTCCGACTCGCGCCCGAAAGTGGTTCTCAGCAGCCTGATGCGCCGCATCGGAGCATTGCCTAATAAATGCGTCCTCATCCTCGACGACATGCATCTGGCGGCTGCGCCCGAAACCGATGCCTTGCTGGAGCAGATGATCCGCGAAGCGCCCGAGAACTTCTCCCTCGTGATCAACAGCCGGGTGCCTCCGGCAATCGACGTGGCGAGCTTCGTCGCCGCTGGCGATGCGATCCAGATCGGCGCGGAGCAGCTACGGCTGACCCAAGAGGAATCATGGGCAGCGCTGGGAAGCGAAATCCCCGAAAGCCTCGCGCTGGAGATCTTCGAACTGACCGAGGGATGGCCCGTCGCGGTCCAGCTTGCGCGCGTCAAAAAGCAGGCCCAGCCCGATGTCGCGCTCAAGCCGCAGGTGTCTTCCGGGCTGATCGCGTCCTACCTGACGCGGCAGGTGCTCAATACGCTGGAAGACGACGTGCGCGAGTTCCTGCTCGAGATGAGCGTGCTCGAACAGTTCAACGCGCCGCTGGCGGATGCCGTGCGTGGCACCCGCAACAGCCTTGCCATGCTGCGCGAACTGGAGACGATCAACGCGCTGCTGGTCCCCACCGGAGCGCGCGGCGGATGGATCCGCCTGCATCACCTGATTGCCGAATACCTGCGCGAAACGCTGTTTGCCGAAGCCCCCGACCGGGCCATCGCGATCTATCAGGCCGCCAGTCGCTGGTTTGAGGCGGAAGGGCAGTTGATCGCGGCGGTGCGCTATGCGCGCTTGGCGGAGGACAATGCGCTGGTCGAGCGGCTGATACTCGATGCCGGAGGCTGGTCGATCATCCTGACTGAGGGCATCAACGTGATGCGCACGCTGCTACGATTGGTGCCCGAAGCGCAGTTTTCGGGCAACCCGCGGCTGATGCTGGCGAAGGCCTATCTCCTTTGCAAGGACGGCAAGTATCAGGAGGCGCGCGGCCTGCTCGATGCCTCGCAGGCCTTGCGTTCGACTGGCGGGGAAGAACTGTATCAGCGCGACCGCCGCCTGGTCGGCGCGATGCTGGGTGCCTACGAAGATACCCGCGAATGGACGCTGGAAACCGCCCGGCGCGACATGCCGGGCCAGCTCGACGAGTGGACTCCGCTCGAAGCGGGCACCTTGCTGTGCGAGGCGGTGATCGCGCTGTTTTCCACCGGCGAGCTGGACCGGGCTGAGGCCAATCTCGAACTCGCCTTTCGTGAGATGCGGCAGAGCGGTTCAGTGCTGGGCCTCAACTACTGCTACCTCCACGCGGCGACGCTGGCTCTTTACCGGGGCAAGTTTGATCTGGCGAAAGCCAACACCACGCAGGCGCTGGAGCTGGCCGAGAACAATTTCGGATCGGATAGCGGCCTCAAACGCATGGCGCAGGTGATGGAGTTCGCGATCCGGACATGGAGCGGGGAAACCGATCAGGGCGATATCGACGCTTTTTCCCAAGCGCTCGCCCATATCGAGAACAACGACGGGTGGTGCGAGATCTATCTGGTCGGCTTGGATGCAGCCTTTGCGGCGAGCGAGCAGCATGGCGACCTGGCGACTGCTGCGGAAATCTGCGACCGGATGCTGCGCCTTGCCCAGCGTCGCAAGCTGACGCGGCTGGAACGGCAGGCGAAAATCCTCAAGTTGCGCGCTGCCTATCTGCGCGGCCATGCGCAGGAAGTGACGCGGCTGGCGGGCGAGGTGTCGGAATGGGTCTCATCGCATGACC
>JAPYSD010000086.1 GCA_029936705.1 Croceicoccus sp.
ATCCTGCGCGGCTGCGCGTGCCGCTGCTGCTGGCGGGCCCGGATGCCGATGCGGCGGCCGATGCGCTGGCCGCTGCCGGTTTTGCCAATATTCGCGTGGTGGGCGATCAGGTGGGCCGCGCCTCCGCGATCAAGATGATCCGCTCCGTCATGGTCAAGGGGGTCGAGGCGCTGACCGCCGAGATGATGATCGCCGCCGAGGCTGCGGGCGTGACCGACGAGGTGCTCGCCTCGCTCGACGCAAGCGACAAGTCGGACCCGTGGGCCATTCGCGCGGCCTATAATGTCGAGCGGATGACCACGCATGGGCTGCGCCGCGCCGCCGAAATGGCGGAAAGTGCGCGCACATTGGACGAACTGGGCGTGGAACCGCTGATGACGGCCGGAACGATCCGCCGCCAGCGCCAGATGGCGGGCCATGCCGAAGACTGGCGCAAGTTGAGGAAGGGAGAGGCCGAGTGAGCCTGATCATCGATTGCCATGGCCATTACACCGTGCTGCCCAAGGGCCACGACCAGTGGCGCGAGCAGCAGAAGGCCGCCTTCAAGGAAGGCAAGGAGCCGCCGCCCTATCCCGACATCTCGGACGACGAGATCCGCCAGACGATCGAGGACAACCAGCTGCGGCTGATCCAGGAACGCGGCGCGGACCTGACGATCTTTTCGCCGCGCGCGTCGGCCATGGCGCATCACGTCGGCGACCAGCAGGTGTCCGAGACCTGGGCGCAGCACTGCAACAACCTGATCTACCGCGTGACGAAGCTGTTTCCCGAGACCTTCGTCGGCGTCTGCATGCTGCCGCAGAGCCCCAAGGCGGACCTTGCCGCCAGCGTGCGCGAACTGCGCCGCTGCGTCGAGGAGCTTGGCTTCATCGGCTGCAACCTCAACCCCGATCCGGGCGGCGGGCATTTCGAGCATCCGCCCCTGACCGACGAATACTGGTTCCCGCTGTACGAGGCGATGGAAGAGCTGGACGTTCCCGCCATGATCCACGTGTCGGGCAGCTGCAATCCCGCGATGCATGCCACCGGCGGGTTCTACCTTGCCGCCGATACGATCGCGTTCATGCAGCTGATGGAGGGGGATTTGTTCAGCCGGTTCCCCGGGCTGCGCTTCATCATTCCGCACGGGGGCGGGGCGGTGCCCTATCACTGGGGCCGCTACCGCGGGCTGGCCGACATGCTGAAAAAGCCCAGCCTCGACGATTACATCATGAACAACGTGTTCTTCGACACCTGCGTCTATCACCAGCCGGGCGTGGACCTGCTGGCCGACGTGATCGATAACAAGAACATCCTGTTCGGCAGCGAGATGGTGGGCGCGGTGCGCGGCATCGATCCGCAGACCGGTCACTATTTCGACGACACCAAGCGTTACGTCGACGCGCTGGACATTTCCGAAAAGGAACGCGCCGCCATTTTCGAAGGCAATGCGCGCAAGGTGTTCCCGCGGCTCGACGCCATCCTGAAGGAGCGCGGACTATGAGAGACATCCACCAGTACCTGGCCGAGTTCGACGACATACCCGGCACGCGGGTCTATACCGCCAACCGCGCGCGGCAGGGCTATCAGCTGAACCAGTTCGCGATGAGCCTGATGAAGGACGAGAACCGCCAGCGCTTTCGCGCCGACGAAAAGGCCTATCTGGACGAGTGGGCGATCAGCGACGAGCAGAAGCAGGCCGTGCTGGACCGCGACTACAACCGGCTGCTGGACCTGGGCGGCAACATCTATTTCCTCGCCAAGGTGTTCTCCACCGACGGGCTTTCCTTTGTCCAGGCGGTGTCGACCATGACGGGCATGAGCGTCGAGGATTACCAGGCGATGATGAACGCCGGCGGGCGGTCGCCCGAGGGACAACGCTCGATCAAGGATAAGAACTGATGGCACGCATCACCCACGGCATCGGCTGCAGCCATATCCCCGTGCTGGGATATGCCTTCGACCAGGGCAAGGACGGCGAGGATTACTTCAAGCCCGCCTTTGACGGGTTCGAATGGACCCGCAACTTCATGAAGGAGGAAAAGCCCGACGTGGTCGTGCTGGTCTACAACGACCATGCCTCGGCCTTCGACATGAAGATCATCCCGACCTTTGCCATCGGCTGCGGCGAAACCTATCAGCCCGCCGACGAGGGGTTCGGCGCACGTCCGGTGCCGCCGGTGCCGGGGCATCCGGACCTGGCCTGGCACATCGCGCAGTCGCTGATCCTGGACGAATTCGACATGACCATCATCAACGAGATGGAAGTCGACCACGGCCTGACCGTGCCGCTGTCGATGATGTACGGCCATGTCGACGAATGGCCGGTGAAGGTCATTCCGCTGGCGGTCAATGTCGTCACCTATCCCCCGCCGTCGGGCAATCGCTGCTGGGCGCTGGGCGAGGCGATCGCCCGCGCGGTCGAGAGTTTCGACGAGGACCTGAAGGTCCAGGTCTGGGGCACCGGCGGCCTCAGCCACCAGTTGCAGGGCCCGCGTGCGGGGCTGATCAACCGGGAATGGGACAATCGTTTCCTCGACCGGCTGACCGGCGACACGCAGGAACTGCGCGACGTTCCCCACATCGAATATCTGCGCGAAACCGGCAGCGAGGGGATCGAAATGGTCATGTGGCTGATCATGCGCGGGGCGCTTGGCAAGAGCACCAAGGCGCTGCACCGCCACTATCACGTGCCGGTCAGCAATACCGCGCTGGGCCACATCGTGCTGGAGCCGGTCGACGGCAGCGTGCCCCCCAGTCCGACGCTGGAGGGAAACAATGCGGCGGCCCAAGCGCTGATAGACTGAACGCGCATATCGCGCAGACAATCACATCCAGGCACATTCAGGAGGACAACCCATGAAAATCGCACTGGTCGGTGCCGGCGCCTTTGGCGAAAAGCACCTCGACGGGCTGAAGAACATCGACGGCGTCGAAATCGCCTCGGTAATTTCGCGCCGTGCGGAACAGGCGGCGGAAGTCGCAAAGAAATATGGCGCCCCCCATTCGGGCACCGAACTGTCGGAGGCGCTGGCGCTGCCCGATCTGGACGCGGTGATCCTGTGCACGCCCACGCAGATGCACGCCGAGCAGGCGATCGCCTGCATGGACGCGGGCAAGCACGTGCAGGTGGAAATCCCGCTGGCCGACAGCTGGGAAGACGCGCAGGCGGTGGAGGCGAAGGCCAAGGAGACCGGCCTGGTCTGCATGGTCGGTCATACCCGCCGCTTCAATCCGTCGCACCAGTGGGTGAAGAACCGCATCGACGCGGGCGAGTTCAATATCCAGGCGATGGATATCGAGACCTTCTTCTTCCGCCGCAAGAACATGAACGCCAAGGGTGAGCCGCGCAGCTGGACCGATCACCTGCTGTGGCACCACTCGGCACACTCGATCGACATCTTTCAGTACATGACCGGCGCCAAGGTCGTGGCGGCCAACGCGCTGCAGGGCCCGAAGAACACCGAGCTGGGCATCGCGATGGACATGTCGATCCAGATGAAGACCGACAAGGGCCAGATCCTCACCCTGGCGCTGTCGTTCAACAATGACGGGCCGCTCGGCACGTTCTTCCGCTACATCGGCGACACCGGCACCTATATCGCGCGCTACGACGATTTGGTGACGGGGCGCGAGGAGCCGATCGACGTGTCGCAGGTCGACGTGTCGATGAACGGCATCGAGCTGCAGGACCGCGAATTCGTCGCCGCCATCACCGAGGGGCGGCAGCCCAACAGCTCGGTTTCCGACGTGCTGGATTGCTACCGCGTGATCGGGGAACTGGCGCAAAGCCTGGAAGCGCAGGACGGGTGGTCCTGATGCGGCGGACGCTTGCCGACCGCAAGGTGAACGCCATCGGGCTGGGCTGCATGAACGTGGCCTGGGCCTATGGCACTCCGCCCGCGCGCGGGGACGCGGTGCGCCTGTTTCGCGAAGCGCTCGACATGGGATACGACCATTTCGACACCGCCAACATCTATGGCAAGGGCGTGTCCGAGGAGATCTTGGGCGAGGCGATCATGGACCGGCGGGACGAGTTCCTGCTGGCCAGCAAGACGGGCATCATCGTCGATGGCGCGCGCCGCGGTATTGATTGCAGCCCCGAGGCGATGACCCAGTCGATCGAGGACAGCCTGAAGCGGCTGCGGACCGATCACATCGACCTGTTTTACATGCACCGCTTCGACCCCAAGGTGCCGATCGCGGACAGCGTCGGCGCGCTGGCCGAGGCGATCGCGGCGGGCAAGATCGGCGCCTATGGCGTGTCCGAGTGGAGCAGCGATCACATCCGCGAGGCGCATAAAGCCTATCCGATGGCTGCGGTGCAGACCGAGTACTCGCCGTGGACCCGCAATGTCGAGCTGGGCGTGCTGGAAACTACGCGCGAGCTGGGTATCGCGCTGGTCGCGTTCTCACCCGTGGCGCGCGGCGCGCTGGCAGGCGCGCTGGGCGATCCGCTGGTGCTTGAGGACAAGGATCTGCGCGGCGGCCACCCGCGTTTCAGCGACGAGAACTGGCCGCGCAACATGGAGCTGATCCGCCAGTTCAACGCGCTGGCGGCAGAAGCGGGCATCACGCCCGCGCAGCTGTCGCTAGCCTGGGTGCTGTCGCGCGGCGATCATCTGCATGCGATTCCGGGCACCACCAGCGCCGAGCACATGGTGGATAACCTCGCCGCGGCCAAGGTATCGGTCAGTGCCGAGGTGCTGGAGAAGGCCGGACAGATCGTGAACCAGCAGACCGTATCGGGCCACCGCTATCCCGAGGTGATGCGCGACACCATCGATACCGCGGACTTCTGAGCGAAGCCGCCGCCGCGATCGCCCCTGTTGCGGGGTATCGCGGCGGCGGGTGCTTGGCCGGGCGTCAGTCGTAGATCGGCCGCAGCTCATCGCGGGCGGGATAGGGCCGGGTGGACGCGGCGCGTCACCCCGAATGCTTCAGATAGGCATAGGCCATTTCGGCCAGCTCGGGCCGCAGCTTGACCCAGAGTCCCGGATCCTCCGCCTCGGGCGTGGCGCCCAGGCGTAGTTGCCGCGCGACGGCGGCTTAGATCAGGTGAAGCGTCATCTCCGCCTAAATCCGGGCGTTGTCCGACCGGATCTCGTCGCGGTACGACATCATCACCTCGGTCGTCTGCGCCAGCGCGCGATAGGCGGTTTCCTTGCCGGGCGCGGACACCAGCGGATCAATCGCCGCGCGCTGCATGATCACCCGCAGCATTCCCGCGTGATTGTCCATGAACGCGGTATATTCGTTGATATAAGTCGTCACGAACTCTCTGGTTTTACTGCATTCTTTCGCGACCGAGCGGACCATCGCAGCCTCTTCCTTGACCTCCGACTGAAGCTCCTGCGCGATCACCGCATAGAGCAGGCGGTCCTTGCTTTCGAACCGCAGATAGATCGAGCCGATCGAGACATTGCCCCGGTCACTCACGTCCTTGGAGCGCGAAATCCTAGCTCCCCGGTTCGAGCATCAGGTCCCGCGTCGCCGTCACCATCCTCTCGAACGAGGCGAGGCTACGGCCCTGCCGGGGTTTGCCGTTCCCCGCGATCCGCTTTACCGAAAAGACGATCGTGAAGTACTGACATGAAAACGACCTGCCCCCGGCAAGGGGCAGGCCGTGTCTGGTCGATATCGTCGGTATCGAACCGGGTAGGGGATGCGGGTCAGGCCCGCACGGACAGCTCCGCCCTTTGCTGGGCGAGGTCGGCCATCTGCGTCTTGCTCCATGCGCAGGCCGCGGCGGCGCCCAGCCCGTGCTGGAAGACGCTGATCCGCCCGGCGATGGACGAAGCCTTTGCAAGCTTCACCCGCCGGTCGTCGTCGTTCGCGGCAGCACCTGCGCCGATCAGGGCGCGCTGGTGCGCGGCATATTCACGGTTTAGGTCCATATCGCTTCTCCTGCAGGGGCGGGCATGCACGCTGCATGCCGCAAGTTGGGTACTGTCTCAGTCGACCATCGAGGCGACGAGGCGTCGCAGTTCGAGGACGGGAATGATGCCGGGGGAGGGGTTGTCGCCCGCTGCCCGGGGCTGTCCCGCCCCAAAGCGGAGCGAGAGCGTGTTGCGCGGCTTGGCGCGCGTATCGATGCAATTCATTGTGTGTGTTCCGGCGGATTCGTTCCGCCGCCTTTTCAGATATTCAGCGCCTGTTTCCGCGCGTCCGGCCCATGCCGGGACCTTGCCCAGGGATCCGTTCGCGGAAGACGATCCGACCCTTGGTCAGATCATAAGGCGTCATTTCGACATGTACGCGGTCACCAACGACCGATCGAATACGGAAGCGGCGCATCTTGCCCGCTGTATAGGCGATGAGGCGGTGCTCATTATCCAGGGTTACGCCAAAGCGGCCGTCGGGCAGGATCTCGTCGATCAGCCCTTCCATCGTAATGAGTGCTTCCTTCGCCAGACCATATTCCTTGCGTACGGGAAAACATTGCCCCGGCGTATACGGTGCAAAGGCCATGGTGCATGAAAGAGAAGTACTGGCGGAGCGCGGCGATAAGGCATCGCGCCCGGCTAGTCATAGTCCGTCTGAAGCGACGTCAGGCAATATCCATATAGCAGCCTGCAAAAAAATTACAACGTCTTTCGTCTATTGCTTCGGCTGGCGCGCTTTTCGCAAAGTGTCAGGCGGCCTGCCCGACGACCGGGGGAAGGGCGAGATCGGCGGTGGGCCGCCCGGTCAGATAGCCCTGGACGTGGACGCAGCCCAGTTCCCGCAGCCGTTGCAACTGGGCAGGGGTCTCGACCCCTTCGGCAATGACCTGCTTGCCGAGGGCCTGTCCTAGCGCGACGACCGCCCGCACGATCTGCTCGCTTACGCCCCGGTCGGTCAGCATGGCATCGACGAAGGACTTGTCGATCTTGAGGATATCGACCGGGATCTTCTTGAGATGGATGAGCGAAGCATAGCCAGTGCCGAAATCGTCGAGCGCGACGCGGACCCCGGCGGCATGGAGCGTCCGCAGCGCCGCCGCGGATTCGTTGCTGCCCCTGCCGAACACGGTGCCCTCGGTCACTTCCACGCACAGGGCGGCGGGCGGTATGCCTGCTTCGGCCAGCAAGGACAGCACGGTGCGGGCACTTTCGGCGCCGCGGAGATCCATCGAGTTGAAATTGACCGACAGGCTGCGCACGCTTGTATGGTTCACACACAGCCAGGCGACCGCCATTTCCAGCACGCGCCGCTGGATCGCGGGCCCGACCTGCGGATCGTCGAGCACGCAGGCGAAGGCACCGGGAGACAGCAGGCCGCGCACCGGATGGTTCCAGCGCAGCAAGGCCTCCGCACCCGCCACCGTGTCGTCGCGAAGGTCGACGATGGGCTGGAAGTGCAGCGCGAACTCCCTGCGGGCGAGCGCGTCATGCGCATCGCGAATAAGCTCGGCGCGGGCTTGGATGCCCAGTTGCATGTTGCGGTTGAAGATCTTCAGCCGTCCGCGCCCTTCGTCCTTGGCCCGATAGAGCGCGAGATCGGCGTGCTTGAAAAGATCCTCCACCGATCGCGCATCGGCAGAGCTGGCCTTGCCGATGCTCATCGACAGATTGCCCGTGGCATTGCCATGCATCCAGACGCCGCCCTGCAATTCGGCCAGCTCTTCCGAAATCGCGGTATCGTCGGGGCTTTCGAACGCGATAATGGCGAATTCGTCGCCGCCGATCCGCGCACAGCACGTCACGGCCCGCCCGAGCCCCGCGAGCCTGTCGCCGATGTGCCGCAGCAGCGCGTCACCCGCGTCATGGCCCTGCCGGTCGTTCAGCTCCTTGAGATAATCGACATCGATCAGATAGAGCGAGAACGGTGCGGCCGCGCCCCAAGACCGGGCGAGCAGCAGGTTGAAATGCGCGCGATTGCCAAGGCCCGTCAGCACGTCGGTCTGCGCCGCGCGTTGCAGCGTTTCCTGTTCGATATGCAATTCGCGGGCCGCTGCCTGCGCCGCGTCCCTCTGCTTGCGCAGGACGGTGAACCTGCTTGCGATCAGAAGCGAGAAGACGAGCGCTTCGAAACCGATCGCGCCGAAGGTCGCGTAATCGACGATATCGGACTGTTGGGCGAAGCCGAAATTCCTGGCGACGCGAACCGAAAACACGCCGATGACGGGCGTCCAGCCGACCAGGTACATCCATACGACCCGGCTTTCACGGGCGATCGCGAACGCGATGACGACCAGCGACAGCAGCACCGTGCCCGCCATTACGCCGTTGAGCATCATGTCGCTGACGGAAGCGGCCATCAGCCGTTCGTCGGCAGCCAGGATTCCGGATCCGACAGACAGACCGGCCGCAAGCTGCACGGCCCGGCGCAGCCTGCGCGGTGTCATGCCCGGTTCGAGCGCGGACAACAGGAACATGCTGCCAAGCGCCACGGCCGATGCGACGAGAATGCAGTTCAGCCGGATCGCGGCAGGGCCATGAAGCCCGGGTATCAGATATGCCGCCACGTTCGACCAGTTGAGCGCGTAGGCAAGCGCGACCAAAACCCACGCGAGATACCAGCGCTGCAGCGAGTGTCGCTGCCCGATATGCAGCAGCAGATTATAGACGAAACCGGACAGCAGGATACCGGCAAGCAGACAGATCAGCGCAATCCACCTGGCATCGAGGCTGGCGCCCCGGTCGCGCGAAACCGCGGTCACCTTGCGCATCAGGGACAGGTCGTCGATGGCCTTGAAACCGATATCGATCCGGGCGACGTCGCGGCCCGGAACCGGAATGTCGAAACTGAGCACGCCGCCCGGGGCCCAGTTCTGCTGCAGCCCATCGGCGCGACGGAAGATGCGGTTCTGTCGGCCGTTGGTATCGGTGACCACGATCCCAATTTCCTGGAACCGGACCTGATCGACCAGCAACCGCCAGTCCGCGGGCAACTCGTCCAGGCCGCGCGGATCCCGTACCGAAAGCCAATCCCAGCCATCGTTCATGAACGCCATCGGAGCGGCGGACGGCCGCAGATCGTCCCGCAACCGCACCTCGGCCGCATGGGCCGCGCCCGCCAGGCCGAACAGGGCAAGCACCATGAGCAGACGCCGGCACAGCGCGATGCAATTCACAACAGAAACGCGAGCCGAAACAATCATATCGCCCCATCCCACGCGGGCGTGAAGATCCGGTTAAAAGCGCCCTAGTTGCAACGGCTTGGGGTGTGCGCTGGCTAATGATTACACAGGGGGTGTTTAGTCCTTGGACGTCACGCAGATTTGTGCCTGCGGCGAATTGAATTAGCTTACTGCGCATTGTGCTTTAAGCCGCAAAAATCGTCACTCGTCATCGAGGCTAGGTCTACGACCGAATCTGACGTATCTGTATGAAATAACCTACGCAGGTTATTCGTTCAGGGGGCAATCTTGTACATTCACAATGGCGCGCTGCTTCACGCGCCTTCCGATCTTGTCCGGTTTCTCGGCTGCGGCCACGCGACGGCACTGTACCTGCTCGCCGCGACCGATCCCGAGGTCGCACCTGCAAAAGCCGCCGATGGCGAGATGAACCAGCTGACGCAGAAAGCCGGGCTGAAGCACGAGGACACCTACCGCAAGTTCCTCGAAGCCGCGGGAGGCCTGGTCGAGATTGATACCTCGGGCTCGCTTGAAGAGCGCGCGGCCGCAACGCGCGAGGCTATGGCAAGCGGAGCGACATCGATCTTCCAGGCCGCATTCCTCGATGCGCCGTGGCATGGCTATGCCGACTTCCTGATCCGGGTCGAGGAGCCGTCGGCGCTTGGCGGGTGGTCGTACGAGCCTGTCGATACCAAGCTCGCACGCAGTCCGAA
>JAPYSD010000087.1 GCA_029936705.1 Croceicoccus sp.
CAGGCGGGAGGCGGGCACGATGGCGCCCAGCACCACGTCCTCCGCGCTCATCCCATCGCATATCAGCCGGTCGACGAGGCGGTAGAGGCGCTCGGTCCCTCCGTCTTCGGAGAGGGCGAGCACTGCGAGATCCCTGATCATGCCGTCCGGATCCACTTCCCAAGACCGGCATGTGTCGCTTCGCCCCGCCAGCCGCGGGTAAGGCGCAAGCGCTCTTGCCGGGTTCATCCCGTTTGAGATCGATCCGGTTCCCCGTCGCCTCGGGAGAAACGATACTCCCGCATCGTCCAGAAGCCTAGGGGCGAAATTCGAAGCCATGCAGCGTCCTCCGAGCAGCGGAGCGGGGACTCGATAGTCGTCCATGCAGTGTGACACGCTTCGAACCTGAATCAAGTGATTCTGTATATTTTTTCATACGTCCAAAATATTTGACATCTGCGGTTCGAGGCGTAAGCTCCGGGCAATGGAGACTCGTCCATGAAGGCAGAACACACGCATACCGCGCCGCCAGCGCTTTACACGCCGGAACAGCGCCGACGCCGGGACGCAACCGGCTGGACGATGGTGCAGGGCATCCTTGCCCCCCTTCAGTTCCTCGCCTTCGCGATCAGCCTGGTCCTCGTGCTGCGCTACATCATTGCAGGAGAGAACTACGGCGCGGCAACCGCCTCGATCCTGGTCAAGACCGGCTTGCTCTATGCAATCATGGTGACCGGCGCGCTGTGGGAGAAAGAGGTCTTCGGCCGCTACCTCTTCGCGGCACCCTTCTATTGGGAAGACGTGTTCAGCATGCTCGTGCTGGCATTGCACACGCTCTACGTGGCGGGGCTGATGGGGGGCTGGTTCGAACCGCCGGTGCTGATGGCGATCGCGCTGGCGGCCTATGCGTCCTATGTGATCAACGCGGGGCAGTTCCTGCGCAAGTTCCGGCTCGCCAGGGTCGATGGACGGGTGGCGGCATGAGCGCGCCCCTCTCCCCCGAGATCAGGCGCGATCCCGGCCAGCGCGCCGTGTTCTGCGGACTGACCGGCATCGTCTGGCTGCACCGCAAGATCGAGGACGCGTTCTTCCTGGTCGTCGGATCGCGGACCTGCGCCCATCTCATACAGTCGGCGGCGGGGGTCATGATCTTTGCCGAACCGCGCTTCGCCACTGCCGTACTTGGCGAACGCGACCTGGCAGGCATGGCCGATGCGAACGAGGAACTGGACCGCGTGGTGCAGCGGCTGCTGGAACGCCGTCCCGACATTCGCCTGCTGTTCCTGGTGGGATCATGCCCGTCGGAAGTCATCAAGCTGGACCTGTCCAAGGCAGCCGGACGGCTGTCGCGGCTCCACGCCGGGCGGACCCGGGTGCTCGCCTATTCGGGCAGCGGGATCGAGACGACCTTTACCGAGGGCGAGGATGCCTGCCTTGCCAGCATCGTTCCGGAATGCCCCTCCGCCCCCGCGTATTCGGCACCGTCGCTGATCGTGGCGGGAGCGCTGGCCGACGTGGTGGAGGACCAGTTCGCCCGCCTGTTCGCGTCGCTGGACATTCCCGTCTATTTCCTCCCCGCCCGCCGGGCAGCGCTGGAAACCCCCATCGGACCCGGCACCAGGGTCCTGCTTGCGCAGCCGTTCCTGAACGCCACGGCGCGTGCGCTGGAAGAGCGCGGTGCCACCATTATCTCCGCCCCGATGCCACTGGGCGCGGAAGGCACGCAGCTCTGGTTCGCCGCGGCTGCCGAGGCGTTCGGCGTTTCGGCCGAACGGCTGGACAGCGCCACCGCCCTGCCCCGCGCCCGGGCAAGAAAGGCCGTGGAAGCCCTGCGCTCGGAACTGGCGGGCAGGCGCGTGGCCTTCTTCCCCGACAGCCAGCTCGAAATCCCGCTCGCCCGTTTCCTCAAGCGCGAGCTTGGCATGATCCCGACCGAGATCGGCACCCCCTATTGCAATCGCCGCCTGCTGGCCCGCGATCTCGACCTGCTGGACGAGGACGCCGTGTCCGAAGGATGCGATGTCGACCGCCAGCTTGACCGGGTGCGTGCATCGCGGCCCGACCTGACGGTGTGCGGACTGGGCCTTGCCAACCCGCTGGAAGCCGAAGGGCTGACGACCCGCTGGTCGATCGAGCTCGTGTTCTCTCCCATCCAGGGTTTCGAGCAGGCCGGCGACCTGGCTGCACTGTTCACGCGTCCGCAAAGGCGGCGCGACAGGCTGGCGTTGTAGCGCGGTGGAACTGACCGTCTGGACATACGAGGGGCCACCCCATTTCGGCGCGATCCGCGTCGCGGCCGCGATGAAGGGCGTTCATTTGGTTCTGCACGCACCGCAGGGCGACACCTATGCCGACCTGCTGTTCACCATGATCGAGCGGCAGGGCCAGCGCCCGCCCGTCACCTATACCACGTTCCAGGCACGCGACCTGGGCTCCGACACGGCAGAGCTTTTCCAAGGCGCCGCACGCGCCGCGGCCGAGCGGTTCCGGCCCGAACTGCTGCTGGTAGGCGCATCCTGCACGGCGGAACTGCTGCAGGACGATCCGGGCGGACTGGCCAAGGCCATGGACCTGACCATTCCCGTGATCCCGCTGGAATTGCCCGCCTATCAGAAAAAAGAGGACTGGGGCGCAGCGGAGACATTCTATCGCATCGTGCGCGGCCTGGTCGGACCCGCCACTTCAGACCGGCCCGCTCGGGCGCAGGGGCAGCCGCCCGCCTGCAACATCCTTGGCCCTACGGCGCTGGGCTTTCGCCACCGCGACGATCTGATCGAGGTGCGCCGGATCCTCGATGCGCTGGGCATCCGGGTGAATGTCGTCGCTCCGCTAGGCGCCCGCCCCGCCGATATCGCGCGTATCCCGGACGCGGACTTCAACGTGGTGCTCTATCCCGAAATCGCCGGAACCGCGGCCGACTGGCTGGCGCGCGCGCACGGCCAGCCGCGCACGGCCATCGTCCCGATCGGCGTTGGCGCGACGCGCGATTTCATTGCCGAAGTGGCTGCACTGGCAGGCGTCGATCCGGCCCCTGCCCTCGCGCTCGGCCCGTCGCACCTGCCGTGGTATTCCCGCTCGGTCGACAGCCTGTACCTGACCGGCAAGCGGGTGTTCGTGTATGGCGACGCGACCCATGCGCTTGCCGCCGCCCGTGTCGCGACCGAGGAATTCGGGTTCGAACTAGCGGGCCTCGGCACCTACGGCCGCACCTTTGCCCGCGACATTCGTGCTGCGGCGAAGGATTATGGCGTCGAGCCACTGGTCACCGACGATCACCTCGAGGTCGAGGAAGCGATCCGCGCCGCGCAGCCCGAGCTGGTGCTGGGTACGCAGATGGAGCGCCACATCGCGAAGCGCATGGGCATCGGCTGCGCGGTCATTTCCGCGCCTGCCCACGTGCAGGACTATCCCGCGCGCTATTCGCCGCAGATGGGATTCGAGGGCGCCAATGTCCTGTGGGACAGCTGGGTCAACCCGCTGGTCATGGGCCTGGAAGAACACCTGCTGACCATGTTCCGCGACGATGCCGAGTTCAGCGACGAGGCCGGTCCCTCGCACCTTGGGGAAAGCGGACAGCGCGCCGCCGACCCGGTCGAGCCCGCCAACGACGATCCCGGCACCGGACCCGCCTGGGACGACGAAGCGGAACGCGAGCTGCGCAAGATCCCCTTTTTCGTACGCGGCAAAGCCCGGCGCAATACCGAGAGCTATGCCGCCAGCCGCGGCAACGACCGCATCACCATCGACACGCTCTATGAAGCAAAGGCGCATTATGCCCGGTGACGCTCCCCTGCGCATGGTGGTGCTGACGCTGGACGCGCACCTGACCCACGCGCTGGAGGAGGCCGCGTCCGCGGTACGGGCGGACCTGCCCGGCTTTGCCCTGGACGTTCATGTCGCCAGCGAGTGGAGCGGCAACGACATCGCGCTGCAATCCGCCCGCCGCGACATCGCGCGGGCCGACATCGTGCTCGCGCACATGCTGTTCCTGGAAGACCACTACCGCCCGGTGATCGACGCGCTGCGCGAACGGGCGGATCACTGCGCGGCCATGGCGGGCTGCCTGTCCGCACCCCAGATCGTTGCGCTGACGCGGCTGGGGCGTTTCCGTCCCGGCGGCCAGGCTGGCGGGCCCCTTGCGTTCCTGAAGAAGCTGCGCGGACGCAGCGACGGCAGCGGCGCGGGTGAACGCCAGATGGCGATGCTGCGCCGCCTGCCCCGCATCCTGCGCTTCGTGCCGGGCAAGGCACAGGACCTGCGCGCCTATCTGCTGACGCTGGGCTATCTGCTGGCCGGATCGGCCGAGAACATGGAAGGCATGATCCGCCATCTCGCCGGTCGTTACTCCGGGGCGCAGACGGGCGAGGCACCGCTGCCGCGCGAATATCCCGAGACCGCGATGTATCACCCGCTTGCACCGGGCCGGATCGTCGAGCGGCTGGAGGATCTGCCCCGTTCGCACCAGTCGCGTGGCCGTGTCGGCCTGCTGCTGATGCGGTCCTATGTGCTGTCAGGTGATACCGGTCACTACGACGGCGTGATCGCCGCGATGGAGGCGCAGGGGCTGGACGTCGTGCCCGCCTATGCCTGCGGTCTCGACAGCCGGCCTGCGGTGGAACGCTTCTTCCGCGATGCAAGCGGCCGGGCCCGCGTCGATGCCATCGTCTCGCTTACCGGGTTCTCGCTGGTGGGGGGCCCTGCCTACAACGATGCGGATGCCGCGGTCGAACTGCTGGCTTCGCTGAATGTGCCCTATGTCGCGGCGCAAGCGACGGAGTTCCAGTCACTGGCGGACTGGCGCGCGTCGGACCGCGGCCTGACGCCGGTCGAGACGGTGATGTCGCTGGGCATTCCCGAACTGGACGGCGCGATCGCCCCCACGGTGATTGGCGGACGCGAAGGCAGCGGCGGGCTGATGCAGGCCGATGCCGAGCGCGTGGAAACGCTGGCCCAACGCACCGCGCGCATGATCGCGCTGCGCCGCAAGGCGCCGGGCGAACGCAGGCTGGCAGTCACCATCTACGGCTTTCCGCCCAACGCCGGGGCGATCGGCTCCGCCGCATGGCTCTCGGTCTTCGAATCGCTGTGGAACGTGCTGCGCGACCTGAAGGACGCGGGCTATGCCGTCGATCTTCCCGCCAGCCGCGAGGCGCTGGAGGATGCCGTTCTGCACGGCAATGCCGACCTTTACGGCACGCCCGCCAATGTCTTCGCCTCGATCCCCGCAGCCGACCACATCCGGCGCGAAACGCACCTGGCGGAGATCGAGGCGCAATGGGGTCCTGCGCCCGGTCGCCAGCAATCGGACGGTTCGCGCATCCACCTGATGGGCGCATTGTTCGGCAATGTGCTGGTCAACGTGCAGCCCAGCATGGGGTATGAAGGCGATCCCATGCGCCTGCTGTTCGAGCGCAGCTTCGCCCCCACCCATGCCTTTGCCGCGCATTACCGCCATCTGCGAGAGGATTTCGCCGCCGACGCGCTGATCCATTTCGGCATGCACGGCAGCCTGGAATTCATGCCAGGCAAGCAGGCAGGCATGACCGGCGCGTGCTGGCCCGAACGGCTGGTCGGCGACCTGCCCCATTTTTACGTCTATGCCGCCAACAACCCGTCCGAGGCGGCCATCGCCCGGCGGCGCAGCGCGGCGGTCACGATCAGCCACATGACCCCGCCGCTGGCGCAGGCGGGTCTCTACAAGGAGCTGGTCGAACTGAAGGCCTCGATCGGCCGCTGGCACGACCTGCCCGCTCCGTCCGAAACGCTGGCAGGCACGATCCAGGCGCAGGCCGCCGCGCTCGACATGGCGCAGGTGGAACCGTTCTGGACCGACCCTTCGGCAGAGATTGCACGGCTGGGGCCGGTGCTGGCCGAAATGGAAAGCACCCTCGTCCCGCATGGGCTGCACGTGCTGGGCCGCGTTCCGCAGGGCGAAGCGGCCCACGATCTGGCCGCCGCGATGGCCGAGGCGCAGGGCGGCACGGTCGAGGATCACCTCGCCCGCATTGCCGCGAATGACGAGCTGACGGCGCTGCGCCATGCACTGGACGGCGGCTATGTCCGCCCGGCACCAGGCGGCGATATACTGACGAATGCCGACGTGCTGCCCACCGGGCGCAATATTCACGGCTTCGACCCCTTCCGCCTGCCCACCGCCTTTGCCTGCGCCGATGGCGCCGCGCAGGCCGAAAGGCTGCTGGACCGCGTGCGTGCCGATGGAGCGGACCTGCCCGAGAGCATCGGCATGGTTCTGTGGGGCACCGATACCTTGAAGTCGGGCGGCGGTCCGGTCGCGCAGGTGCTGGCGCTGATGGGCGTGCGCCCGCGGTTCGACAGCTATGGCCGGCTGGCAGGCGCCGAACTGATCCCGCTTCAGGAACTGGGCCGTCCGCGCATCGACGTCATCGTTACGCTGTCGGGCATCTTCCGCGACCTCCTGCCGCTGCAGACGAAGCTGCTGGCCGAGGCCGCCTGGCTTGCCGCCGAGGCCGACGAACCGGCAGACCGCAATTACGTGCGCAAGCACGCGCTGGCCGAGATTGCCGCGGGCACCACCCCGGAAGACGCGGCCTTGCGCGTTTTTTCCAATGCCGAGGGTGCCTACGGCGCCAACGTCAACCACCTGGTCGAAAGCGGCAGCTGGGAAGACGAGGGCGAGCTGGCCGAGCTGTTCGCCGCGCGCAAGGGCTTCGCCTATGGCCGCGACGGCAAGGTCCGGCAGCAGGCGGACCTGCTGGGCCGGATGCTGGGACAGGTCGGCCTTGCCTATCAGAACCTGGAAAGCGCCGAACTGGGCGTCACGTCCATCGACCATTATTTCGATAGTCTCGGCGGCATGACCCGGGCTGCGGCACGCGCCGGATCGGACGGCGAAGGGCGGCAGGTGCCGGTCTATGTCGGCGACCAGACCGGCCATTCGCCCACCGTCCGTTCAATGGCCGAACAGGTCGCGCTGGAAACCCGCACCCGCCAGCTGAACCCCCGCTGGTACGAGGCGATGCTGGACCACGGGCGCGAAGGGGTTCGTCATATCGAGGCGGCGCTGACCAACACGCTGGGCTGGTCCGCCACCACCGGACAGGTCGAGCCCTGGGTCTATCAGCGCATCACCCAGACCTTCGTGCTGGACGAGGCGATGCGCCGCCGCCTGGCCGAGCTGAACCCCACCTCCTCCGCGCGCATGACACAGCGCCTGCTGGAAGCGAGCGACCGCCAGTTCTGGTCGCCCGACGCCGAGACCCTCGCCGCGCTGGAAGCAGCCGGCGAGGAACTGGAAGATCGCATGGAAGGACTTGTCGCATGAACCTAATGACCCCCGTCGCCCGCGGACGCGAGGACGGCGAAGGCTCCGTCCAGGTCCATGCCGATCCCGCCCTGGAGATCGAGGGCGCCCAGGTGCTCGCGATCTATGGCAAGGGCGGGATCGGCAAGTCGACCACGTCGTCCAACCTGTCGGTCGCGCTGTCGAAGCTGGGCAAGAAGGTGCTGCAGATCGGCTGCGATCCCAAGCACGATTCCACCTTCACCCTGACCAAGCAGCTGTGCCCGACCATCATCGACGTGCTGGAACAGGTCGACTTCCATTCAGAGGAACTGCGGCCCGAGGACTACATGTTCGAAGGCTATAACGGCGTGATGTGCGTCGAGGCCGGCGGCCCGCCCGCGGGTACCGGCTGCGGCGGCTATGTCGTGGGCCAGACGGTCAAGCTGCTGAAGGAACACCACCTGCTCGAGGATGCCGACGTCGTCATCTTCGACGTGCTGGGCGACGTGGTCTGCGGCGGGTTCGCCGCGCCGCTGCAGCATGCCGACCGGGCAATGATCGTCACCGCCAACGATTTCGATTCCATCTTCGCGATGAACCGCATCGTGGCCGCCATCAATGCGAAGGCCAAGAACTATGACGTACGGCTGGCAGGCGTGATCGCCAACCGTTCGGAAGGCACGGACGAGATCGACCGCTTCAACGACGCGACGGGCCTCAAGCGCCTGGCCCATTTTCCCAACCTCGATGCGATCCGCCGTTCGCGGCTGAAGAAATGCACCATCTTCGAGATGGGCGACGATCCCGAGATCGTGGCGGTGCAAGAGGAATATCTGCGGCTCGCCCAAAGCCTGGTCGACGGCACCGACATACTGGAGCCCCGCCCCATGCGCGACCGCGACCTGTTCGACTTCCTGGGGTTCGAATGATGGCCAGTATCGCCCCCACGCCCGCCTATGAAAACCGCAAGGCGCAGCTGACCGATTATTTCGACAGGACCGCTGCCGATGCGTGGGAGGCACTGACCTCCGACGCGCCCGTCAGCCGGATCCGCGCCACGGTGCGCGCGGGGCGCGACGCGATGCGCGAACGCCTGCTGGCCCGCATGCCGCGGGACATGACCGGCATCACCCTACTCGACGCGGGATGCGGAACGGGCGCCTTGTCGCTGGCCGCCGCGCAGCGGGGGGCGCAGGTGACGGCGATCGACGTCTCGCCCCGCATGGTCGCGATCGCCCGCCAACGCGCTGGCGAGGATGGCCCCGCGCACCCGGCTGCTGGCCGCGATGCATACGGTCGGGCGCATCTTTCCGCGCGGCAATCGCGCACCCGCGCTGCAGCCTGTCGATGCGGAGAAGCTGCTGCGCCAGCTGGGTTCGGACACGCTTCCCGCCGGTTTCGCCCCGCGCCTGCTGGAACGGGTGGAGAGCGGCTTCTACATCTCGCAGCCCGTCGAACTGGCGCGCACGTGAAGCTGTCCGCCCGCCTTTCGCCGCAGATGTGGCAGAAACTGCCCACCGCGCTGCTGCCGATGGCAGAGAGCATGGAGGGTCTGCCCGCTGCGCGCCTGCTGCGCCTGTCGCTGGTCCAGGTCAGCGTTGGCCTTGCCCTCACGCTGCTCAACGGCACGCTCAACCGCGTGATGATCGTCGAGATCGGCGTACCCGCCTGGCAGGTGGCGCTGTTCATCGGCCTGCCCCTGCTGCTGGCGCCGGTGCGGGCGCTGTTCGGCTTTCGCTCCGACGTTCACAAGTCCGTGCTGGGCTGGCGGCGCGTGCCCTATATCTGGTTCGGCAGCCTCGCCCTGTTCGGCGGGTTGGCGCTGACGCCGATGTCGATCATCCTGCTCAGCGGCGCGGGCATGGCGCCGGCAACGGCAGGGCAGGCAGGCGTGCTGCTGGCGTTTTTCCTGATCGGCATGGGCATCCATGTCACCCAGACAGCGGGCCTTGCCCTCGCCCGCGATCTCGCGCCCGAGGAACGCCGCCCGCAGGTCGTCGCGGTGATGTATGTCGCGCTGCTGCTGTCCATGCTGGTCAGCGCGCTGGTGCTGGGCGCGATCCTGCACGATTTCACTCCGCGCCGCCTGTTCGCCGCCGTCAGCGGCAGTGCGATGGTGGTGATCGCCATCAACCTGGTCGCGCTGTGGAAACAGGAAAGCCGCACTAACGCGCCCCCGCCCGAAGCCGCCTCGCCATCGCTGATCGCGGCGTGGCGGGCATTCGACCGGCGCGGCAACGCCCGGCGGCTGCTGGTGGCCATCGGCCTCACCACCGCGGGTTTCAACATGCAGGACGTGCTGCTCGAACCTTTCGGCGGCGAGATCTTGGGCCTGACGGTCGGGGCGACCACGCAGCTGACCGCGCTCTGGGCGCTGGGCATGCTGGCGGGCTTCGTGCTGGCCGCGCGGAAGATGCGGCAGGGCACGGACCCCTATCTGCTGGCAGGCGCGGGCACGCTGGTCGGCATTCCCGCCTTTTCCGCTCTGGTCTTCTCGGGCGCGCTGGACC
>JAPYSD010000088.1 GCA_029936705.1 Croceicoccus sp.
CCTCGATGCAGCAGCGCTATGGCATGAGCGAGGCCGAGGCACGCGCGTCCAACGCCGTGCTGTCGGCCATCGTGCTGCGCGCAGGCAGCCTCCTGGCGGCGCACCGCATCCGGGGCGTGACGGCCAATCGGCTCAGCCTCTCGCTGGTACTGTCCGGAATGCGCAGCAACGCCGAGCGCGGGTCGGACGCTTCGTCGCAAGACTAATATTAAATGGCGCGCCAAGGCTGACGCTGTCGTCGCATAGACGGACTGGTAGCCTCGTTGGACAGACCGGAAGGGCAGGTTTCAGGCGCGCAGATTGAGAAAGCGGACCTTCGCCGCGAGAAGTTGGGACGTCAGCTTCGCGCTATCGCCATGATCCACGCGCCGCGGTGTCGTTTTGCTCAACAGCTCGCTGTCGTCGCCGCTCAGGGCACGCATCACACTCGCATCAGCGCCACCTATTTTAGGAAGAGCGAATTTTCGAGCAGGCGATGGCCGGTCGCGCGCAACCGTTCCTCGGCGGTCAGGTGCGAGGGCAACCAGAACGTCCGGCTGCAAACGCATGAATACCATGGGTAGGCAGTCCGGAAACGGTCCAATATTGGCAGGAAACGTTATCCCAGCCGAGACAATTCCCGCGCCAAGTCGACGAATAGACGGAATGCCGCAGGCGGGTTGCGGCGGCTCGGATAGTAGAGACACAGCGGCGAGAGCGGAGGCGTCCAGTCCTCAAGCACACGCACCAACCGCCCGGCTGCGATGTCCTCTCGCACGTCGGTCTCCATGAAGAAGCCAACCCCGATCGACTGAAGCGCTGCCATGCGCGCCAGGCTCGCTTCGTCGAGCGTGATTGGACCGTCGACATCGAACTGGACCGGCTCTCCGCCGGCTTCGAAACGCCAGCGGAAGATAGCTCCGTTCGGCAGGCGGGTGCGGATGCAAGAATGACGCAGCAGGTCCGCCGGCACCCGGGGCGGCGGATTGCATTCGAAATAGGACGGTGAGCCAACCACTGCGTATCGCCTCGGCGGGGTGAGCGGGATGGCGATCATGTCGCTCGGCACAAGGTTCTTGCTGCGAATGCCGAAGTCGAAACCCCGTTCGACGATATCGACCAAATTGCCTTCGGTGACGAGATCGATCCTCACGCCGGGATAGCGGCAGAGAAACTCCAGCACCAGCGGCTCCAGCACATCGCGACCTGCGGTGGCGAAGGTGTTGATCCGCAAGGTCCCCGAGGGGGTCGTCTGCTGGGACCGAACGGCATCGAGCGCCTTTCCGATGTCGCGCACGGCAGGGCCGAGCTCATCGACGAACCTGCGCCCGGCTTCGGTCAGGGACACACTGCGGGTGGTGCGATTGAACAGGCGCACGCCAAGCTGCGCTTCCAGCTTGGCAATGGCGCTGCTGAGCGCGCTGGTCGACATTCCCAGATTGAGGGCAGCGGCCCGGAAGGAGCCAAACCTGCCGACCGCCAGAACCGCGTCGAAATCGCTGAGACTGTAACGAGCCATTGTCCGGTTTCCTGAAACAACTCATCTCGAATTATCCGGATTATCGGCATGAAGGCAAGGCGGTAGGAAAGGAGCTCAAGACACGAGGAGCACATTCATGGCTATCCAGCTACCGCCCGCGATCGCGGCCTATTTCGCAGCTGACAAGAAAGGCGATGCGCAGGCGCTGTCGCAATGCTTCGCCTCTGGCGCGATCGTGATTGACGAGGGCAACACCCACGAAGGGCGCGAGGCGATCCGGGACTGGATCGCCCATGCCTCCAGCGAATATTCGTATACCGTTGAACCCTTTGCGCTGACCGAGGAAGCTGGCCGCATCGTGGTCACGAGCCACCTGGTCGGCAATTTCCCCGGCAGCCCGGTGAACCTGAGGTATCGCTTCGTCATCGAGGGCGACCAGATAGCGCAGCTGGAGATCGTGCCGTGACGCCATTCCTGGATCTTGCCGGCAAGCGCGCGCTCATAACCTCTGGCACGAGAGGCGCGGGCCGAGCCACGGTCGAACTGTTCCGCCAGCTTGGCGCTTCCGTGCTCACGACCGCCCGGCACGCGACGTCGGACATGGACACCAATGAATTCATTGCCGCCGATCTCTCGCATGCGGAAGGGTGTGCCGCAGTCGCAGAAGCGGTTCGCGAAAGGCTCGGCGGAACCGACATTATCGTCCACATGCTCGGCGGATCGTCCGCGCCGGCCGGTGGGTTCGAAGCGCTGGATGATGCGCAATGGCAGGCTGAGATCGACCTCAACCTCATGCCCGCCGTTCGCCTCGATCGCGCACTGGTCCCGGCAATGGTCGCGCGCGGATTCGGCGTCGTGATCCACGTGACCTCGATCCAGCGCGAGTTGCCCTTGCCGGAAGCGACGACCGCATATGCAGCCGCCAAGGCTGCGCTCTCGACCTACAGCAAGAGCCTTTCCAAGCAGGTCGCGCCCGCGGGCGTGCGCGTGGTCCGCGTCTCGCCAGGCTGGATCGAAACCGAGGCCTCGGTCGCACTGGCGAAGCGCCTTGCAGCCAAGCACGGTGGTGACATCGCGGCAGGCAGGGAGATGATCATGCAGTCCCTCGGAGGCGTACCCATCGGACGGCCGTCGCAGCCTGAGGAGATCGCCAGTCTGGTTGCCTTCCTCGCTTCGGATCGCGCGCGCACGATTACCGGCACGGAATATGTTATCGATGGCGGCACCGTTCCGACCGCATGAGATGAGGTTCTGGATCATGTCGAACCGCTGGCCGTCCAGATCGTGGACGGGCGCGTTCGACCTTGTCGGAAGCGATAAAGCTGCCGGTTTCGCCTGGATAGCGGTCCTAGCTTGAAGTCGCTTCCCTGAAACCCGCAGTTCGTTCATCACATTTAGCATTGGCCGCAGTGGCGCATGATGGGCCGCTGGCAGCCTGTCAGCTTCTGGGTGCCGAGACATTCGAGGCAACCCTTCCGCTGACGACTCCATTTGCGTATTCCGCACTAAAGAATGTAGGCGCGCTGCCTACGCGTCAGTGAGCCGATGCTGAAAGAAAAAGCGTATCATTTCGCGCGAGGCATCCGGTCCGGCGCTGTCGGTGTAAGAACCCGATGGAGAGCCGCCCGACCAGGCATGGGCAGCGCCTGCGATCACCCAGCTTTCCGACATGGTACAGCCTGATGCGTCGATAAGCGCAACCTTTCGGTATACCCGCCCGCCGGCACTTTTGCCGCTTTCCTCGATCTCGTGAAGCTTTTGTAATGCGGGTGCGTCGGCCCAGGCGTCATGAATGCGCCTGCTATTCGATGGATGGACGGTCGAGTCCCGGTCGCCGTGGAAGGTAATGAGCGGCACATACCGACCCATTCCGATTGTCCCTGACCTCGCTTGTCCTTTCATCGCAGCAAGGGCGCTTGGCAGGTTGCTCGCTGAACCGCACGCCAGCCCCGAATGGATTCCCGCTGCTGCGAACATGTCAGGATATGCGCAGGCCATGATCGAGGCCGCCGCGCCGCCCGCCGAGAGGCCCGCAACATAAACCCGTGCCCGATCGACGCGGTGGTTACCGACTATCTCGCTGACGATACCTGCAATCAAGGCCGGCTCACCCTTACCGTTCAGCTGATCGCCCGGGCGGAACCAGTTCCAGCACTTCTGCGCATTGGCTGACGGGGCCTGCTCCGGATAGGCAACGATGAAGCCCAGTTCATCCGCCAGCGCGTTCATCTGCGTGCCGCGCGCGAAATCCGCCGCAGATTGGGTGCAGCCATGGAGCATGACGACCAGGGGCGCAGGGCTGTCGAAGCTGGACGGCACATAGAGTAGGTAGTCGAGCTTCCCGTGCCTGGAGGAAAATGTATGCCGCTGCATTCTTCCTTCGCCTGCGACGTTTGCAGTGTGCGAAGCCCTTTTTCCCGCCGGCGAAGGTAAACGTGGAGCACGCAGGGGCGCCGGACGGACTGTTCTCGCGTGCTTCATCGGGACATTTTCGGTCGTGGCCATGCCAAGAGATCGCTGGATCAATGACGTTGCCCCAGCCAGATCACCTGCCTTGGTGAGGGCGAGGATCTCGTCCATTTGCTTGTTCCTGATGGAAGTCATAGTCGAAATCCTTGTTGAGCTAGAGACCTGAAAATTCAGACAATTCGATCGGCAAGCGCCGCCTTTACGCTGGCGGGGGCGTGAAATGCGCCAAGCACGGAGATGGACCGGATTGTTGAGCGGGCGAGATCGGCATCCACGTCATCGGCAAGACTGAGCAAGCCCAGGACCCGCAGGTCCAGCATCTCGCCAGCCGCAAGCGATGCTTCGAGATCAGACCGGCGCAAATGGCTGATGCCTAAAGCTGGCATTTCCCGTGTCTTTACGTGGCGGGCAAGATCTTCGTGGCGGGCGAGTTCATTGCGGATGGCGGTACGAATGAAATCGGTCCGGTTGGCAAAAACGCTTTCCTTCACCAACAGATCAATCGAGCCGAGGTCGACGAAACCCAGGTTGATCGTGATTTTTTCACTGTCGTTCGAATTACGCTTCATATCGCCTTACCATCCCGCTGGATGGTGCTTGGATGGAGCATTGTTTGCTGCAGTGCAACAAGATAATCGCATCATTTTTGGAAAATCGTACCCGGCAGGCGGCGCGGCGCGCCACGGATTCGACGGTAAAGGTTGCTCATGATGCACTCTTGAAATGGGTTATCGGCATAAACCGGACCAGCTGCTGCCTGATCGTATCTGCCGCGGGATAGAGGCAAAGCTGCCGTTCATTCGGAGCGACGGGCTGGGCGGCCGCCCCATCATTACTGCCGTTCGCCGGACGAAATCGGTCCGCCGATAGGCCAAACATGGTCCGAACGATGATCTGAACCGAGAACTGTTATTGACATGCATTCGCAGTTTCGTCATTCGCACTGGTCTGGAGCAGGGATCAGCACTTTTGATGAATCACGCGGTCAAACACCCGACAGTCGCGAGGTCCAAACGGCGCCAGCGGTTTTCACCCTTCTGGATGCGCCAGTTTCACACCTGGCACTGGATGAGCAGCGCGATCTGCCTGGTCGGGATGGTCCTGTTCGCGATAACCGGCATCACGCTGAACCACGCGGGTTCGATCGAAACAGACCCGGCGGTCGAGACGCGCGAGGCTACGCTGCCCCGCGATCTGGTTTCTGAACTGCGCGCTTCATCCCCGGGCGAGCCCGCCGAAGCGCCGAAGGAATGGCTTGAAAGCGAGTTCGATATCAAGCTCGACGGCCGGGCGCCCGAGTGGTCCGAAGACGAGCTTTACGTGCCCTTGCCGCGCCCCGGGGGTGACGGGTGGATCGCCGTCGATCTGGTTTCGGGCGAAGCCATGTTCGAAGATACGAATCGCGGAGCGATCGCCTATCTGAACGACTTGCACAAAGGGCGTGACACGGGCGCCGCCTGGTCTTGGTTCATCGATATCTTCGCCGCGGCGTGCGTTGTATTCTGTCTGACGGGACTGCTCCTGCTGCAAGTTCATGCCGGCAAGCGCCCCTCGACCTGGCCGATCGTCGGAGCGGGCTTCGTCATTCCGCTGCTGCTGATCATTTTCCTGATGCACTGACCTTTCCCGTACGAGGACCCGTTCATGCGCATAGCCTACCGAGTTGCCATTCCCATGACCGCCGCCGCCGTGGCGACCCCAGCCGCGGCGGGGGAGATGACGGTGTACTTCGAGATTCCACGTCTGCGCGTGGCCGAATACCACAACCCTTACGTCGCGGTGTGGCTGGAGGATGCCGACGGAAAGACCGTGGCCAATCTGGACGTGTGGTACGATGTCGACCTGCGCGGCGACGATCCGCGCAAGTGGCTGCCGGACATGCGGACCTGGTGGCGGCGTGCAGGACGCTCCACAAGCATGCCTGCCGACGGCATCAGTGGGCCGACGCAGGCGCCGGGCAACTACACCTTGCGCTTCAGCGAGGGGACCGGCCCGCTGCCCAAGCTCGCGGCGGGATCCTATGTCCTGCGGATCGAGGCGGCCCGCGAGGTGGGCGGCCGCGAACTCGTGAGCATTCCGTTCCAGTGGCCGCCGGCCAAGCCCATGACCGGGTCGAAATCGGGTTCGAAGGAACTCGGGCGCGTGCGCCTTTCCATCCAGCCCTGATCCGCATTCGAAGGAGCCATCCGCATGTTCGCCAAACCATCTCTCGTTGCCATTGGCCTGGTGCTCGGAATCACGAGTCTGGCGCCCACTGCCGCCGAAGCGCATCGCCGCTGGCTGCTGCCTTCGTCCACCGTCATGGCGGGCGAAGATGAGACGATTACCGTCGATGCCGCCGCGTCCAACGGCCTGTTCATCTTTGAGCATCGCCCGCTGGGGCTTGACGATCTGGTCGTGACCGGACCCGATGGACAGGAGGTCGAAGCCCAGATCATCGGCTCCGGCGCGTATCGAAGCGTCTTCGACCTGAAGCTCGAGCGCCAGGGCACCTATCGGATCGCGATCGCCAGCGACGGGATGATGGGCGTCTACGAACTGGACGGAGAGCGGCGCCGATGGCGCGGTAGCCGTGCGGAGATGGAGAGCGCTATTCCGGAAGGCGCGTCCAATGTCCGCATCAGCGAGAACGCTGCCCGTACCGAGACCTTCGTGACGCTGGGTGCGCCCAACGAAGCCGCGCTGGCACCGACCAATACCGGCCTTGAAATGATCCCGGTTACCCATCCCAACGACCTGATCGCGGGCGAGCCTGCACAGATGCGTTTCCTGATGGATGGCGAGCCTGCGGCCGATCTCGAACTGGAGTTTGTGGCCGGGGGAACGCGCTATCGCGACGAACCGGGCATCCAGGCGCTGACGACCGACGCCGACGGCATGGTCACGCTCAATGCCGCAGAGCCTGGGATGTATTACCTCGAAGCATCGGCGGGGCGGGGTGAGTACGAGGATCGCCCCGCGCGCCGCGTGTCCTACACCGCCGTGCTCGAATTCATGCCACTTTGACCACGGCGAGAGCACCGACCTGGAGCGAGGACATGCTCGACCTCTTGCTGCCGCCGGAGGCGCCGACTTGCGCGCTTGCCCCTGCAGATGCGCATAAGGTTTCGCTGTCCGGTGCCACCATGGGGACCGGCTGGTCGCTGCAGGCGCTCGTCCCCCCGGGCGTGGACACGAGGCGTATCCAAGCGGCGCTCGAAGACTGTTTCACGAGCGTGATTGCGCAGATGAGCCAGTGGAGCGCGGATTCGCAGCTCAGCTGCTTCAACGCAGGCGCGCCCGGCAGCCGCCACCCGATCGGCCCGCAGTTCCAGCACGTTCTCGACTGCGCATTGTCGATCCAGCGTGCGAGCAATGGCGCGTTCGATCCGCTGCTGGGCTCGCAGAGCAATCACTGGGGCTTCGGTGCCGGGGATTTCGACGAAGCGGCGCCGTCTCCGCCCGGACGTTCGCCCGACGTCGAGGCAGGAGCTATCTTGACTGACGAGCCGGGAATCCTCGTCCAGCCGGGCGGGGCCGCGCTGGACCTGTCGGGCATAGCCAAAGGCTTCGCGGTCGATATGGGCGTGGCCGCGCTCGAGCAGCTGGGTATCGCGCACATGCTGCTCGATATTGGCGGAGAAGTGAAAGCGATAGGCCTGCGCGCCGATGCGCTACCCTGGTGGATCGATCTTGCCGAAGCGCCAGGATCGGCGGCGCGCCGTACGCGGATCGGCCTGACAGGTTGGGCGCTGGCCACCTCCGGCCACTGGGAGCGGCGGCGCTTCGCGCAGGATCGCTCGTGGTCGCATACGCTCGATCCGCTGACAGGCGCCCCCGTCAACGATGCGCTGTCGGCCAGCGTGCTTCATCCCGGCTGCATGCAAGCCGATGCGCTGGCGACCACGTTGATTGTGCTGGGCATGGACGAAGGCATTGCCTTTGCCGATCGGCACCGGCTGCCCGCGCGAATTGCAGGGCTCGGGCGGGTGGCCGAAAGCGCCGCGTGGCGCGCATGGAAGCAGTAGGACAGGCCCGATGATGGTTCGAATCGAAAACGTGTTGCGCGCCGAGCAGGTCGCGAACCTGCGCGCGATGATCGATGGCGCAGAGTGGGTCGATGGCAACGAGACATCGGGCCACCAGTCGCGCACCGCGAAGCGGAACCGGCAACTGCGCCAAGGAAGCGACACGGCGCAGCAGGCAGGCCGGATCGTCCTCGAAGCTTTGGGGCAAACGGCCGAATTCGTCGCCGCAGCATTGCCTCTCAAGGTCTTTCCCCCGCTCTTCAACCGCTACGAGGGGGGCGAGATGTTCGGTAACCATGTCGACAACTCGATCCGCAAGCTGGACGGCACCGATTTCCGCATTCGCAGCGATCTGTCCGCGACGCTCTTCCTGTCCGAACCGGACAGTTACGGCGGCGGTGAACTCGTGGTGCAAGACCTGTTTGGCGAACACCGGGTAAAGCTGCCCGCCGGCGATATGGTGCTGTATCCCGCATCAAGCGTCCACCGCGTCACGCCGGTTACGGAAGGCGCGAGGGTCGCCAGCTTCTTCTGGCTGCAGAGCATGGTACGCGATCCTTTCCAGCGCGAGCAGCTCTATCGGCTCGACCGAACCGTTCGTGTGCTCTCGGCCGATCGGGGAGCGCAAGACGAGGCCGTGCTGGAGCTGACCAATCTCTATCACAACCTGATGCGCAGCTGGGCCGACGCCTAGTCGGTCACGCCGTCAAATCCGTCGCCGTACTACTGCAAATGCAAATAGTTCTCATTTTCATTGACTCGCGTTTTCGCATTTCCCATAGGCGCCGTTAATCGAACGGACAGGGAAGGCACCGACCATGAAAAGAACCACTGGCTCCAAACCGGCATCCTACCTCGCGCTCGGCTGTGTCGGCTTCATCGTCAGCGCGCCTGCCCTCGCTGAGGATGGCGCCACTGCTGCGAGCGTGCAGCCGAAAACCGATATCATCGTGACCGGTGAACGCGCCGATGAACTGGAGATCGACGAAAGCACGGCCTCCATCCTCGATACGCCGCGCATCGTGAACGTCGTGACCGAGGAAACGCTGGAGCAAACCGCATCCTATTCCTTCGAGGATGCGCTGCGTACGGTGCCGGGCATCACCCTTGGCGCCGGAGAGGGCGGTACTGCGGCGGCCGATATCCCGCTGATCCGCGGCGTGGATGCGACCGGCGATATCTTCGTCGACGGCGCGCGTGACATAGGCACCCAGACGCGTGAGACTTTCGCGGTCGAACAGATCGAGGTTTTCAAGGGGCCCAGCGGTGCACTGGGCGGCCGCGGCGCTGCGGCGGGCGGGATCAATATCGTCAGCAAGACCGCGCGCGCGGGCGATTTCATTGCCGCCACCGGCTCGATCGGCACGTCGGACCTTTACCGCGTGACAGCGGATGTAAACCGGCAGATCGGTGACCGACTGGCGGTGCGGCTCGTCGGCCTGTTTCACGATTCGAACCAGCCCGGGCGCGATGAAGTGTACGACGATCGCTGGGGCGTCTCGCCGTCGATTGCCTTCGGAGTCGACGGGCCGACCACGATCAGCCTGACGCATTATCATTTCGAAGGGGATCAGTTGCCCGATTACGGCATCCCGCTCACGTCGCGCGGCCAGTTGCCGGGGGGCGAGCGCCAACCCGCAGACGTCGATTTCGACAATTTCTACGGACTTCTCGTACGCGATTTCCAGAAGAGCCGCGTCGACACCACCACTTTCCAGTTCAACCATGACCTCGGCGACAAATTCAGCGCCTCGGCGCTGCTGCGCTATTCCGACAGCGACATGGATTACATCGTGACCAACCCCGACGACAG
>JAPYSD010000646.1 GCA_029936705.1 Croceicoccus sp.
CCATGATCGAGCATGTCGAAATGCACCGGCTGAGTCACGACTAGTTCGACAGGGCGATAGATGCCGCCGCGCACGAAGAAATCGCCCGTCATCGGCAGCACGTCGGCAGTGCTGTTGCCCAGCGCGGGCTGGGTATTGTCGGCCCGCACATACAGATCGTTCGCCTCGCCGCTGCGGACCTGGTCGGTCACGTCGATGCGAAAGCGCCCGAAGGGATTGCGGTTCCCCCCGATCCGCGTGCCGTTCAGCCAGATTTCCGCAGTGCGGCTGACCGCATCGAATTCGAGGAACAGGCGCTTGCCGCCTGCCAGCGGCGGAGCGGTGAAGCTGGTGTAGTAATAGCCGACCCCTTGCGTCTTATCGACATTGCCGGGCGTATTGACATGCGTTTCGGGGTCCGAGCGGTAATAGCCGACGCGGTTCCAGGTATGCGGGATCGACACCGCTTCCCAGTTGTCCTGCTGCATCGCGGGCAGATTGCCCTGCTCGTCATAGGCACCGACGAGGTTGAACTGCCACCCGTCCGCCAGCGTGACCGTCTGCCGCTGCGGTGAGCCGCTTTCCGCGCGGGCAGCGGCATCCGCGACCGTTCCGCGTGCCTGCGCCGATACCGCGGACGGCACCATCAGCGCGGCGATGGAAGCACCGGCCAGCGCGCGGCATGCTAGTTTGCGGACCATGGTATTCTCCTGCTCGGCGAGCTTTATTCCGTTATTCGTCCATGCCTGTTGCAGACTGGACTGACCAATCTGTCATAGCGGGACGGGCAGCGGAAGATAAATATGTTATTCTGATGCCGATCGATCACTCTTACTAATGGGTTCGCATCAGCATCGCGGCCGCGGGAACGGGGCGAAGGGATCGAAGGGGCCCGCCTGCACCCGCGCCAGATAGGTCGCCGCGCGGCGCGCCTGCGGTCTAGTTCATGTTCCGAAATCCTTCGGAGAGATCGCGATGCGCACTGGGAGTCAGGCCGTCTTGCGGACGACCTTCTGGTCCATGGTGCCGAACGGCGCGGTGTCGTCGGGCAGGCGTGCTTCCATGCGGATGCGGTCGCCGAACTTCATGAACTCGGTCGTGAACTTGCCGTCCGCGATCATCTCGATCGCCCGGATTTCGGAAATGCAGCTGGAGCCGACCTTCGCATAATCCGGGTTCGACACCGTGCCCGAGCCGATCACCGTTCCGGCGACCAGATCGCGGGTCAGCGCGGCATGGGCGACCAGCTCGTGGAAACCGAACAGCATGGGGCGGCCATTGGCGTGGCCGATGTGTTTGCCGTTCCAGTCGATATGCAGATCCACGCAGACCCGGCCGTCTTCCCATAGCGTGCCAAGCTCGTCCGGCGTGACCGCGAACGGCGCCATCGAGCACGCAGGCTTGGCCTGGATCCAGCCGAACCCGGTCTTCATCTCGACCGGCGCGATGGCGCGCAGCGACCAGTCGTTCAGCTGCACCACCAGCCTGATGTGCTTCATCGCGTCTTCCGGGCCGGTGCCCATCGGGACGAAATCGGTGATCACCGCATATTCGCCCTCGAAATCGATGCCGTGCTCTTCGCTGGGAAGGACAATGTCTTCGTAGGGGCCATGGAATACGTCGGACATGCCCTGATACATCAGCGGCCTGTCGGTATCGATGGGGTCGAGGCCGAAGGCGACCTGCATCAGTTCCGCGTGGGTCGCAAAGACCGACCCGTCCAGCCATTGCCACGCGCGCGGGATGGGCGCGGACAGCTGGGCCGGGTCGATGGTCTCAGGGAACTCGCGGAGCGCGGCGGCGTCCGCCACGGCGGCGTCCCAGTTCTCCACCGCCTGCTGCAT
>JAPYSD010000647.1 GCA_029936705.1 Croceicoccus sp.
TCGCGCAATCGATGCTGCGGGAGTTCGACCTGGTGTTCATCCCCTCGCGGGACGATCCCCAGCCGCTTATCGCTTTGGAAGCTGCCGCGCTTGGCAAGAAGATCGTGGCGTACAGGGGGATCGGCACGGCGGAATGGATCGCCGGGATCCCTGGCTGCGCGGTGTTCGACGATTACTCCGTCGAATCCGCCGTAGCCGCCATCGAACGCGCGCTGACCACGCCGACCGACCGGTCCGCGCTCGATCGCGTATTGCGCGAGCGTTTCGATGTCGACGCGTTTGCAGGGACGGTAAACCGCGCGCTGCAGCCCATGATCGACGCGGTCAATGCGAAGGCGATGACGCGGCCCGCCAGCCTGTGGGGCCGCCGCAACGACTATCTCCTCACCGCGATCGAGAGCGACGCAGCGGCAGCAACGGCGCCCGTCTGGAGCGATATCGCGGCGGCCCACCAGAAGGTGCGCGACGACGGCGGCGACGTCGGTGCGTGGTTCAGGCTTGCGCGCAACCTTGTAGAGCACAGTCCCGACCTGGCGCGGCAGCTGGCCTTCGCCTGCCTGTCGCGCAATCCGCAGAAGCCATCGGCCAAGCGCGAGGCCGCACGGTTCCTTGCCACCTATTTCGGCGAGAACGAGCTGGCTCTCGACCTTGCCCGGGCAGCGGTCGACGCGAACCCCGAATCGGCGTCGGCGCAGGAACTGCTCAGCCAGCTCGAGCGCGCTGTCGCGCAGGAGGAAGGATCGGTAGCCGAGGTGACCGGTTCGCCCGAATAGCGAGCAGGCCCCGAGCTTTCCCCATGCTGCATTTCCAATCCGCGCCGATCCGCCGCATCCCGTTCATCGACGTCTTTCTTGCCCCCGAACTGGAGCAGGCGCAGGCGGATGGCACGGCGCTGCATGTCGGATGGGGCGCCAAGCCCTCGGGCGTTCGAGCGCGCAATGCAGCCGCGTCGCAGGGTGGGACCGCGCTGTTCCTCGAGGACGGGTTCCTCCGCTCGTATGCCACGGGCCAGACGCATCCGCCGGTGTCGCTGGTGGTGGATCCCGTCGGCATCTATTATGATGCCACCCGGCCCAGCGCACTGGAAAACATGCTGCAGGGTGACGAGTCCTTGCTGGATGACCGGGCGTCCGATGCAGTGCGCCGCGCGATAGCGGCGATCACTTCGGCGGGCCTGTCCAAGTACAACAACGCCCCCGCATTCCGCCACGACATGTTGCGGCCGGATGACAAGGCGCGCGTGCTGGTGGTCGACCAGACGGCCGGCGATCTCAGCATCGGGCTGGGCCTTGCGAATGCGGGCACGTTCGCGCGCATGCTGGATGCCGCGCTGGACGAGAACCCGGGCGCGACAATCTATGTAAAGACCCATCCCGAGGTGACGGCAGGCCGCAAGGGCGGCCACTACGCCAGCCTGCGCGACAATGACCGCATCTGCGTGCTGCGCGATGCGATCGATCCGGCCGGGCTGATCGCGGCGATGGACCGCGTGTACGTGGCAAGCTCGACGATGGGGTTCGAAGCCCTGATGCAGGGTAAGCCGGTAAGCTGTTTCGCCATGCCGTGGTACGCGGGATGGAATGCGACCGATGACCGCGTGTCATGCCCCCGCCGTACGCGGAGCCGCAGCGTGGAGGAGCTGTTTGCCGCCGGATACATGCGGTATTGCCGGCATATTGATCCGGTCACGCGCCAGCCGGGCAGCATCTTCGACACGATCGAATGGCTGACCCGGCAGAAATCGGTCGAAGCGCGGCTGCACGGAGATAGCGGGCGCGGGCGCATGATCGGTGTCGGCATGCGCAAGTGGAAGCAGGCCAA